>NZ_JBIWPA010000003.1:207022-224302 GCF_044768035.1 Kitasatospora sp. NPDC101176 | reverse complement strand
CGGGCTCCCCGGGGGGCCCGGGCGGCGGGTGTGGCGTGCCCCCCCCCCCCCCCCCGGCCGGCCGGCCGGGGGGGCGCTCGCCGTCACCATTCGCGAACAGAGGTGGTGATCACCCGCCGGCCGCTGCGTCGCGTGCGGGCCGGGTGGGCGGGGCACATGTCGGGGGTGGGGCCTACGTTGGGGTCGAACGTGCCCGCCACCGCAGCTCCGGAGAGTCCGATGAACCCGCCGACCCCGCCCTCGAATCCGCCGTCGGCCGATGCCGCCGAGCACGGTGCCGCGCTGACCGAACGCGTCGTCGCCGCCGTCCGGGCCGATCCGCAGCGCGCCGTCCTGGACTACGACCGGTTCGCCGGTGCCTGGGTGGAGGGGGAGGCGCAGCCGTTGGCCGCCGGGGTGCTGGAGACGGCGGTGTTCCCGAGCGGGCGGCCGCTGCCGCCGAGCCTGCGCCGGTGGCTGGCGTTCGACACCGGGCTGCTGCGGCGCTTCGGGTGGTTCGAGGAGCAGGACGAGGACGGGGACGGTGCCCCGGTCTTCGCGCCGCGTCCGCTCGGCGAGTTGGCCGTCGAGGAGTTCGGCGAGGGCTGGGGGGCGTTCTTCGCGGCGCTCTCGGAGCGCTTCGACGAGTGCTTCCTGCTGCCCGGCGGCTCCGACTCGCGCCGGGTGCTGGCCACCGGCACGCCCGACGCGCACGGCGAGTACCCGGTGTTCGTGCTCGACGTGGACGACCTGCCCTGCATCGAGCTGATGTACCCGGGCCTGGACGTCTACCTCGCCGACACCGCGGGCCTGTTGGTGCGCGGGGCCGACGGCGAGGGCTACTCCGCGCTGGCCGCCGACCCGGTGTACGGCGGGCGGATGCGCGAGCACGCGCGGCACTACCTCGACGGTGAGCTGTCCGAGGAGTGCCTGGACCGGCCGGCCGACCTCACGTTCTGAGCCGGGCCGACGCGTTCGGGGCCGGGCTCGGTGGCCCGGCTCAGCCGGTCGGCTGCACCGGCGGGATCGTGATCACCGGGCCGCCGAGCGCGTGGCACTGCCCGTCCCAGGTCATGATCTGCAGCGGCGGGCAGTGCGCGGCGGTCGCGGGGACGGGCAGCACCGGAAGGGTGGGCATCGGCGGGCGCGGCGGCACGGTCCAGTCGGGGGACGGCTTCGCGGCCGGCGGCGCGGGCGGGGCCGGTGCTTCGGCGGCGGGCTGCGTGGCGGCCGGGGCCTTGGGCCTGGCCGGGGCCGGCGACGGGCCGGTGGCCTGGGACGGCTTGGCGGCGGGCGCCTTGGGCCGGGCGGCGGACAGCTGCGCGGCGGGCTGCGCCCCGGCATCGGCCGTGGCGTCGGCGGTGGCGTCCGTGCCGGCTTCCGCGGTGGCGGTGGGGGAGGAGGCCTGATCGGCCGGCGACGCAGGCGCACCGGACGCGGTCGCCTCGCCGGACGCGGATATCGAGGTGCTGGGCGATGTGCCCGAGGTGGCGCTCGCCGAGGCCGCCGGGCTCGGGCCGCCCGCCGGACCGGCCGCCGCGCCCCCGCCCGTACCGGCCAGCAGCAGCGCGCCGACGCCGGCCGCGCCCACCGCACACGCCCCCGCGAGGACGGCGAAGGTCCGTCTGCGACCGGGGGATTCCGTCGTGCCCTGCATGTTCCGTCCCGCCCTTGCTGATCATCCGTCTGAGCTGCGCGGATGCTAGCAGAGAGCCGCCCGTCGAGCCCCGCTCAGGGGGCGCCGATCTTCTTACACGCCTCTGCCGTCGCTCTGCCGAACGGCCGGCCCACACCGGCCGCCGGGACACCGGTGGAGGTCCTCGTCACCGGCGGCCGGCTCGCCTGCGTGACGGGGGCCGGGGTCGCCCCGCCGACGGTGGCGGGGTCTTCGCCGCGCAGACCGGCGGCGCCGAGGTCGGCTTCCGACAGCCACCCGCCCCAAGCACAAGTCCGATGTATCGTCATATTGCTTCATGCATAAGGTTGTTGATGTTTTCCGCGCGAAACCCCGGCCCGGGTGCGCTGCGCCGTGCGCGGCGGGAGTGGGAGGGGGTGGCGCGGCCTGACGGCCCGGCCGACCTGCGCGGGGGCTGGGCGACCGCCCGCGCCGCGGGTAGATTCCACGCCGCCGGGACGACCGCCGCCCCGGTGCGGTCCCTGTGAGAGCGAGTGCACCGTGACGAGTTCACCACCCCACCAGGCCTCCGCCGCCCGCAGCGCCGACCTCGCCCAGGCACTGCGCTCGGGCCCGTTCGACCTCGCCCTGCGCACGGCCATCCGTGACAGCGGGCTGAGCCTGGAGGGCATCCAGCGCCGGCTCACCCGCCGCGGCCTGCAGGTCAGCGTCTCCAGCCTCAGCTACTGGCAGCGCGGCCGCAGCAGACCCGAGCGGCCCGACTCGCTGGCGGCGGTGCGCGTCCTGGAGGACGTGCTGGGGCTGCACCGCGACGAACTCGTCGTGCTGCTCGGCCCGCGCCGCCCGCGCGGGCGCTGGGTCGACCACATCCCCGGCTCGCTCGACTACGCCAGGACCTTCGGCGACCAGGCCGTCGAAGGCGTCCTGGCCGGACTCGACCCGCGCACCAACGCCCGGGTGGAGAGCCTGCACACCCGGGTCGACGTGCACATCGGCGCCCGGCGCGAGGAGCGGCGCGTCGACGTGCTGCAGGTCGTGCGCGCCCTGGCCACCGGAGCGGACCGGCTGATCCTGCTGACCCAGGCCAAGCCCGAGATGTCCGCCGGCGCCGACCTCGGCCTGTCCGGACTGGTCGCCTGCCGGCTCGGCCGGCGCCGCATCGACCGCGAACTCGGCGTCGCAGCAGCAGAGTTGCTGTTCGACCTGCCGTTGCAGCCAGGGCAGACGACGGTCGTCGAGTACAGCTACGCCTACCCGTCGACCGAGGTCGCCACCCACTACCAGCGGATGGTGCGCTTCCCCGGCCGCGGCCTGGTGCTCCGGGCCTGCTTCGACCCCGCCGCGCTCCCGGCCGGCTGCACCGCGGCCTGGCGCCCGCACCACGACGCGCCGCCGCAGGCCGTCGAGGAGGTCCCGGTCTCGCCGGCCGGCCACGCCTGCGCCGCCTTCCCGGACGTCAGCCCCGGGATCTACGGACTGACCTGGGAGTGGAACGATGAACCCGAGAAGACGATCTGACGGACCGTCAGTGCACCACGGCGGCCGCCAGCGCGGCCCGCACCAGCAGCGCGGGCGCACCGGAGCCGTCGGCCGGCACGCTCCACAGGTCGGTGCCGTCGTCCCCGGGCAGCGCGTACGCCAGCGTGCCGTCGTCCAGCCACAGCGCCTGGTCGTCGACGTCGCGCCGCTCGGCGGTCGCGCTCTCCGCCATGGTCCGCAGGTCCAGCACGTACAGCCGCCAGGGCGCGTCCTCCGGCAGCCCCGGCACCCGCTTCTTGTACGCGACCCGGGTCCCGTCGGGGGACAGCGACGGGCACTCCACATTGCCGTGCAGCGTGGTCAGGGTGCGCCCGGCCACCCCGCCCGCGGCGAGGTAGGTGCGGCCCCCGGTGGCCACGGTGGCGTAGAACCGGTCGTCGTCGGCGAAGGTCACGCCCCACACGTTGACGTCGGGGGCACGGTACGGCGCGCCGTCGACGGTGAGCGCGTCGTCCTCCAGGTTCTCCTGCAGCGTCCATGTCCGGGTGTCCAGCACTGAGGTGCGGGTGGAGAAGGAGGTGCCCGCGTAGGAGTCACCGCTGAGGAACACCGTCCAGGCCACCAGACGGCCCGAGGGCGAGACCCGGGCCCGGGTCGGGATCCCGGCCAGGTCGTAGTGCCGCACCTCGTGCAGCGCCGCGTCCAGCACGACGGCGCGGTACCCGTCCTGGACCAGCCCCGGCACCGCCTGCAGGCAGATCCCGGTGCCGGCCGCCGCGTGGAAGCGCAGACAGGACGGCCCGTCGGCCACGGTGCGCACGGCGTCCGGGTGCGCCAGCGGGACGGCGGCCAGCCGGTCGCGCTGCGCACCCCAGGCCATGGTGCGGAACACCAGACGCGGACCGCCCGCCCCGGCCCCGAGCGACACCGGCCCGGACACCACCGGCACCCCGGACGTCCGCCCGCCCCGGGCCCGCTCCGCGGCGTGCAGCACGGCCAGGGTGCCGGCCCCCGCCAGCAGCGCCACCGCGACCAGCAGGACCAGCAGCCTGCGCCCGGCGCTCACACCCGCCCCCGCCCGTCGGCCGGAGCACCGTCACACCCGCCGGCCGCCGCACCGTCGCCCGCCGGCTCCGCGCCACCGCCCGGACCCAGCACCCGCACCGCGAGCACCACCGCCCCGACCAGCGCACCCGCCACCACCGCCAGCGCCGCACCGTCGCCCCACCGCGCCCACAGCACACCCACCGCCAGCGAGCAGCCGAACCGCCCCGCCGCCTGGCCCGTGCCGACCAGCGCCAGACCGGCCCCCCGCTGCGCCGCGGGCACCGCCGAGGCCGTCGCGGCCGCGAGCATCCCGTCGGTGGCCGCGTAGAACAGGCCGTGCAGGGCGAGCACCGCGCAGGCGGGTGCCGCCCCGCCGGCCGGGCGCAGCAGCAGGACGGCGTACCCGCCGAGCAGTGCCAGGTGCCCGAGCACGAAGACCCGCCGCCGGCCGAACCTGTCGCCGGCCGCGCCCAGCGGCACCGCCAGCAGCAGGTAGACCGCGGCCGTGCCGAGCGGCAGCAGCGGGAACCAGCCGGTCGGCAGGTCCAGACGGCGCTGCGCCAGCAGGTAGACGAAGGAGTCGCTGAGGGTGGCGAGTCCGAGCAGGGCGGCGCACAGGGTGACCCGGCGCAGGCCGGGCAGGCGCAGCAGCCGGGCGACGGGCCGGCCGGCGGGCAGTGCGGCGGTGAGGGGCGCCGTGCCGGCCGGGTGGCGGGGCACGAACAGGACGAGGACGAGCACGCCCAGGGCCGCCACGCAGGCGCTGACGGTGAACACGGCGTGGTAGCCCCCGGGTGCGGCCCGCAGGACGAGGAAGGCGAGCAGCGGCCCGGCCAGGGCGCCGGCGGTGTCCATCGCCCGGTGCACGCCGAAGGCGCGGGCGCGTCGCTCGGGCGGGGTGGCCAGCGAGATCAGTGCGTCGCGCGGCGCGGTGCGCAGCCCCTTGCCGACCCGGTCGACGGCCAGGACCAGGCCGAGCACGGGGGTGGTGCGGGCCAGCAGCAGCGCCGGTTTGCACAGTGCCGACAACCCGTACCCGGCGGCCGCGACGGCCTTGTGCCGCCCCCATCCCCGGGCGCCCGCTCCGTCCGGTCCCTCGCCTTCCGCTGCTCCGTGCGGCCCACCTCCGTCCGTTCCTGCTCCGTGCGGAGGGCGGTCGGCGAGCAGCCCGCCGAGCAGGCGGACGACGACGGTCGCGCCGTTGTAGACGCCGTCCAGCACGCCGAACCCGAGCGGGGACACGTGCAGGGCGGTGACCAGGTAGAGCGGCAGGACGGCGGTGACCATCTCGGAGGAGACGTCCGTGACGAGACTGACCGTGCCGAGGGCCAGCACGGTGGCGGCGATCCGGGCGGGCCGCCCCGGCCGCGGGGCCGGGGCGGCGTCGTCGGACGCCGGGGCGTGGCGGCTGTCCGCGAGGTACACGGTCAGTTCCAGATGCCGGTGATGTCGTGGGCGGAGGAGGACTTGCCGGCGTGCGCGCCGGTGCCGGCCAGGTCCTCCAGGGTGTGCAGCAGGTCGTAGTGGTTGTAGGAGGTGCTGCTGGTGGCGCCCGCCTTGGCGGGCTGTCCGTAGATCAGGGTGGGGATGTGGTTGCCGCTGTTGCGGTCGTCCTCGTCGTAGGTGACGACCAGCAGGCTGTTGTGGGTCTTCGCCCAGGAGGCGTAGCCGCCGAGCTTGTCCTTCAACCAGGTGTCGCCGGTGCCCACCGAGCAGTTGTGCATGTCGCTGCAGAGGTTCGGGATGACGAAGGAGACCGTGGGCAGCTTGCCGTAGTCGGTGGGGAACTGCGCGAAGGTGTGGGCGGTGGAGGTGGGGACGTTGCCGAAGCCCACCCAGGGGGCGTGCTTGCGGGCGTAGTCGCCGCTGCTGCAGGTGGTGGAGCCCTGGCTGGGCAGCGACTCGCTGTAGCTGCCCCAGCTCTTGCCGGCCGCGCTCAGCTCGCCGGCCAGGTTCGCGGCCTTGCTGAAGCCGGGGGAGTAGCAGGAGTCGTCGGTGATGCCCTGGGTGCTGCCGGAGAACACCGCGAAGTAGTTCGGCTGGCTGGGGTGGGTGATGCCGTAGGAGGCCTTGAGCAGGGCGCCGCCGGTGGCCAGGGAGTTCAGGAAGGGCGCGCTGGAGCTGCCGATGATCTGCCCGTAGGCGTGGTTCTCCAGCATCACCACCACGACGTGGTCGGGGGAGGGGAGGGCGGTGGCCGAGGCGGCGGTGCCCGCGGTCAGGGCGGTGGCGCCGGTCGCGCCGGCCAGGGCGGCGGCCAGGACCAGCGCGGTGCGGGAGCGGGCGCCGGGTGAACCGGCGGTGCGGGAACGGGCGGTGCGGGAACGGGCGGTGGCGAAGGGCATGCCTGTCTCCAGGAGTGGGGTCGAGAGCGGGGTGGGGGTGGGCGGCCGGACGGGGCGGGGGTGGTGAGCCGCTGATGGTGGTCGACGGTCCCGCGGCCCCGACGGTGCGTCAAGATCGCCGGGGGGCGGGGGTGGAGAGCTGTCAACGGCGGCCCAACTGTGTGGACGTCCCGGGCCCGTGACCCCGGGGCGGGGACCGGTTCGCGGGCGGCGGCCGGCGGCCAAAACTGTGGATTCCTCAGCTGGGTCCGGCCGGGTGGCGTGCCGCGGCGGGCGTCGACTGGCGAATCCACAGAATTGCCCGCCGGCCTGGCCGGGGGCGGTGCGTCGCCGCAGCTTCGAGGGTCCGGACCGGCTCCGGCGTCAACTGTCAAGAAGCCTGAGCGGGAGGGCCGTTGACCACCTCACCGGCACCGGAGAACACTCTCGTCCCGCACCGCCCCCGCCCCTCGGGGCCCGTCGGGCGGCTGCCTTCCCCGGACCCCCGCCGGTCCGGCCCGGCCGGGCGCCGGGCCGGCGGGACCATCCCACTCCCCCCCCGTCAGGAGCACCCGTGCCTCCACACCCGTTCACGCCCTCCGTCACCCGCCCCCGCCTGCGCTCCTTCGCCGGCGGTGGTGCCGCCCTGCTGCTGTGCGCGCTGCCGGCCGCCACCACCCCCGCCCTCGCCTCCTCCTCCGGGGTCTCCACGGCGGCCCCGCGCGCTGCCGCCGGCATCACCTCCGGGAACTGGTCCGGCTACGCGGCCACCGGTTCGACGTACCACTCCGTGGCCGCCACCTGGATCCAGCCGAGGATCACCTGCTCCGTGGCCGGCGCGGTCTCGATCTGGGTCGGCCTCGACGGGCAGGGCACCAGGACCGTCGAGCAGACCGGCACCCAGGCCGAGTGCGCCACCGTCAACGGCACGCCCCGCTACTTCGCCTGGTGGGAGAACTACCCGGACCCGGAGTCCCCCTACCGTGACGCCGTGCGCCCCGGCGACACCATGACCGCCTCCGTCGTCTACGACCACGGCCACGACACCTACACCGCCAAACTCACCGACGAGACCCTCGGCTGGACGGAGACCAAGTCCTTCGCCCGCTACGGCGGAGCCACCAACGGCAGCGCCGAGGTGATCGCCGAGGCCCCCAACCGCAACGGCTCCCGCACCCCGCTCGCCGACTTCGGCAGCGTCACCTTCACCCGCGCCGCCATCGACGGACGCACCCTCGCCGCCGCCTCCGCCACCACCGTGACGATGGCCCGCAACGGCGTCACGGAGGCCACCGCCGGCCCGCTCGCCAGCGGCGGCGACTCCTTCACCGACACCTGGAAGCACTCCTGACGACCGCCGACACCCCTGCAAGGAGCCGTTCATGACGATACGTCAGATCCTCGCCCGACCCGTTCCGTCCGCCGTCGCCCTCACGCTGGCCGCCGCCACCCTGGCCGCCGCCACCCTGGCCGCCGCCACCCTCGCCCCGGCCGCCCACGCCGGGGCCGCGGCCACCGCCCGCCAGCGGCCCTGGCACCAGCTGTGCGCGGCCCCCACCGAGACCACGGCCGGCTGCGACGTCCTGGAGGTCGACACCCCCGCCGGAGCCGCCCCCCGCCTCGGCACCCAGGCCGCCGCCCCCGCCGGCTACGGCCCCGCCGACCTCCGGTCCGCCTACCGCCTGCCCGCCGACGGCGGCACCGGCCAGACCATCGCCGTCATCGACGCCTACGACGACCCCAAGGCCGAGAGCGACCTCGCCGTCTACCGCAAGCAGTACGGCCTGCCCGCCTGCACCACCGACAACGGCTGCTTCCGCAAGGTCGCCCAGAACGGCCAGGCGAGCCCGCTGCCCTCCCCGGCCAGTGCCAACCAGGGCGCCGAGGACTCCCTGGACCTCGACCTGGTGTCCGCCGTCGCCCCCGACGCGAAGATCGTCTTCGTCGAGGCCGCCAGCGCGAAGATCTCCGACATCGGTGCGGCCGTCAACCAGGCCGTCAGGCTCGGCGCGAGGTTCGTCTCCAACAGCTACATCTTCAAGGAGTCCGCCGACGACTCCACGTACGACAAGAACTACTACGACCACCCCGGCGTCGCCATGGTCGCCGGCAGCGGCGACTGGGACTACTCCTGGGGCGTCGGCTACCCCTCCAGCTCCCCCTACGCCACCTCCGTCGGCGGCACCTCCCTGGTGAGGGCGGACAACGCCCGCGGCTGGAACGAGAGCGTCTGGAACACCAAGGCCGGCGAGGGCACCGGCTCCGGCTGCTCCGGCTACGAGCCCAAACCGGCCTGGCAGAAGGACACCGGCTGCACCCGGCGGATGGCCACCGACGTCTCCGCCTCCGCCGACCCCGGCCACGGCGCGGCCGTCTACGACAGCTACCAGAAGAGCGGCTGGAACACCTACGGCGGCACCAGCGCCGCCACCCCGATCATCGCCGGCGTCTACGCCGACGCCGGCACCCCCAGCACCGGCTCCAACCCCGCCTCCTTCCCCTACGCCCACCCCGGCGCCCTCAACGACGTCACCACCGGCAACAACGGCACCTGCAGCCCCGCCTACTTCTGCACCGCCGGCAAGGGCTACGACGGGCCCACCGGCCTCGGCACCCCCGCCGGCACCGACGCCTTCCGCGGCTGAACCCGCCCGACGGCGCCCGCGGCGCCCCCGGTCCGCACACCCGCGGACCGGGGGCGCCGCCACGCGCCCGGGCCGCGGGTGCGCGGACCGGAACCGCGGCCACGCACCCCCCTGCCGATACGCGACGGATTCGCCCCCGCCGCGGTGCCCACTACCGTCGGGGACGTCAACCACCGCACCCCACCAGGGAGAACAACGATGACCGCCTACGCGATCGCCCAGGTCCACTCGGTCGAGTTCGGCCCCGACATCGTCGAGTACCTGCAGCGCATCGACGCCACCCTGGACCCCTTCGGCGGCCGCTTCCTCATCCACGGCGACCGCTTCGAGGCCGTCGAGGGCAGCTGGGGGCGCGACCTCATCCTCATCGAGTTCCCCGACCACGACCGCCTGCGCGCCTGGTACGACTCGCCCGCCTACCGGGAGATCCTGCCGCTGCGCACCCGGCACATGGTCGCCGACGTCGTCCTCGCCCACGGCGTGCCCGACGGCTACCGCGGTGCCGACGCGCTCAAGCACTGAGCCGCCGGCCCCCGCCGCCGGGCGCACCCCGGCCCGCGCCCGCCGCCGTGCCGCCGGGCGTGCCCGCGCCCGCCGCCCCCGCCGCTGCTCAGCGCCCCGCGGTCCGCTCGCGCCACCAGTGCACCGTGGCCGCGACCTGTTCCTCCAGCGGAGTGGCGCGCACGGTGAAGGCGGCCTCGTAGGCGGAGGTGTCCAGGACGAACGGGCGGTCGAACTGGTAGCGGACCTCGCGCAGTTCACGCAGCAGCGGGGAGAACAGGCCCGCCACGCCCAGCAGCGCGGGGGAGAAGCGGCGCACCGCGACCGGGCCGGTGCCGGCCTGCGCGGCGAGGCGCTCCACCATCGTGCGCACCGGCAGGGCGGGGGCCGTCGGCACGTGCCAGGCCCGCCCCCAGGCCCGTTCCTCGCCGGCGATCTCGGCCATCGCCCGCGCCACGTCCGGCAGGTAGGTCCAGCTGTGCGGGGCGTCCGGGTCGCCGAGGACGCCGATCGAGCGGCCCTTGAGCAGGCCGGGCACCACCCGGGAGGCCAGGTGGCCGCCGTCGGTGACGCCGGGGCCGAAGAAGTCCGAGGCCCGCACCTCCACCGCCCGGATCCGCCCGGCCTCGTGCAGTGCCCGCGCCCGTTCCCATCCCGCCGCCCGCGCCCGCCCCTTGGGGCCGGTCGCCGCCAGGGGCAGGTCCTCGGTCATCGGGCCCGACACCGGCCCGTAGCCGTACAGGTTGCCGAGCAGGACGAGCACCGCCCCGGAGGACTCGGCGGCCGCGCACAGCGAGTCCACCAGCGCCGGCCACCGCTGGGCCCACTGCGCCAGCGGCGGCGCCGCGCACCCGTGGATCGCCACCGCCCCGCCCGCGGCCCTGGCCAGCGCCGCGGGCTCGGCGGCGTCCAGCGCGACGTGCTCCACCCCGGGCACCGCCGGCGCGCCCCGGCCCCCGCTGCGGGTCACCACCCGCACGGTGTTCCCCTGCTCGGCCAGCAGACGGGCGGTGGCGGCCCCGGCGGGCCCGTATCCGACAACCACATGAACGCTCACCCGCCCCACCCTAGGGTCTGGCCCGTGGCGCCCCGTCAGGTGCCCCGGACGGGTGGGGTCGACGCAGGGCGGACCGGGTCAGCCGGCGCCGGTGCCCGTCCAGCCGTGGTCGAGCAGGTCGAAGACCCGGTCGAGGGCGGTGTCGGGGTCGTGGGACCCGCGGACGAGGGCGGGCGCCTCCAGGGCGAAGTGGGCCAGGGCCCGGCAGCCCGGGTCGTCGGCGGCCAGCCCGGCGTCCTCGGCGATCGCGGCGGCCAGGGCCTGCTCGTGCCGCAGCCACATCCGGCGGGCGTACTCGCGCAGCGCCGGGGTGGTGTCGATCAGGCGCAGGAAGTCGTCGAACCGCGGGTCGGTGTGGACCCGGCGGGAGTGCGCGCCCAGCAGCAGCCGGTGCAGGGCCCGCGGCACGGACTGCCCGGCGGGGCGCTCGCGGACCGCCGCGACCAGGGCCGCCTCGCGGTCCTCGTCCTGGTCGAAGACCAACGCCTCCTTGCCGTCGGGGAAGTGCTTGAAGAGCGTCGTCACCGAGACGTCGGCGGCGTCGGCGATCTCGCGCACCCCGACCTCCTCGTAGCCCCGCTCGGTGAACAGCCGCAGCGCCGCGTCGGCGAGGGCCTGGCGGGTGGCTGCCTTCTTGCGCTCTCGGCGCCCCATCTCGGTCACCCGCTCACCCTACCGCGTTCATGGATCGGGTAAGAAAGTTTAGCTGTTACGCTTTTTTAGCGGTTGCACCCACAAGGGTGCCGCCGCACCCGTTCGCGACCCGTTTGCGCTCCGCGCCACCCGAGGGAAGGCCCTGATGACGAACAGCACACCCCGGATCCACATCGTCGGCGGCGGGCCCGCCGGCCTGACCTGCGCCCGCGTCCTGCAGGGCCACGGCATCGACGTCACCGTCCACGACGCCGACGACGCCGTCGACTCCCGCGACGCCGGCGGCACGCTCGACCTGCACGCCGACTCCGGACAGATCGCCCTCGAGGACGCCGGCCTGCTCGACGCCTTCACCGCGCAGGCCCGCCCCGAGGGCCAGGCCAAGACCCGCCGCGACCACCACGGCACCGTCCTCGCCGAGTTCACCCCGGCCCCCGGCGACGAGGCCGCACCCGAGATCGACCGCGGCCGGCTGCGCCGCCTGCTCGCCGACCACCTGCGACCCGGCACCGTCCACTGGGGCCACCGCCTGCAGCGGGTGACCCCGCTCGGCCACGGCCGGCACCGCCTGGACTTCGCCGACGGCACCAGCGCGCAGGCCGACCTGCTGATCGGCGCCGACGGGGCCTGGTCGAAGGTGCGCCCCCTGGTCAGCGACGCCGTGCCGCAGCACCTGGGCGTCTGCTTCCTGGACGCCCGCTACGACGAGGTCGACTCCCGCCACCCCGGGATCGCCGCACTCGTCGGCGACGGCCACCTGTTCGCCAACGACGGCGACGGCCGCGCGGTGATCCTGCAGCGCAACGGCGACGGCGTGGTCCGCGGCTACCTCGCCTTCCGCGCCGCACCGCACTGGCACGTCGGCGCCGGCGTCGACCTCGCCGACCGGGAGAGCATCCGCTCCCACCTGACGCGGGAGTTCGGCCACTGGTCGGAGGACCTGCGCACGCTGATCGTCCGCAACGACGGCGACTACGTGCCGCGCTCCTTCCAGGCCCTGCCCGCCCCGCTCACCTGGGAACACGTCCCCGGCGTCACCCTGATCGGCGACGCCGCCCACCTGATGGCGCCGTTCGGCGGCCACGGCGCCAACCTGGCGATGCTGGACGGCGCCGAACTCGCCCACGCCGTCAGCCGCGCACTGACCGGCCCCGACCCGGTCGCCGGCCTCGACGCGGCGGCCGGCCTCGACGCGGAACTCGCCCGCTACGAGGCGGACATGTTCGCCCGCACCGCGGACCTGGCCGTGAGCTCGAACCAGGCCCTGCGGGACTTCTTCGCCACCACCGACACCCCGCACCTGCCGCCGGACCACGAGCAGGAGCACCGCGACTACCTCGCCCGGGCCCGGGCCTACCGGCAGGACCGCGCCCGGCGGACGGCCACGGAGCCCACCGGGGCCTGAGCCCCGCCCGGCGGACCCCGGCCGATCCCGGCGGACCGACGCGCGGCGCCGGGCACCCGGCGCCGCGCCCGCCCGGGCGTGCACCCGGCAGAGCCCGCCGGGCGGCGGCTAGCCGCCGTCGCCCAGCACGTGCCGCCGGCCCCACGCGCCCAGCGGGGCCAGCGCCTCGTTGAGCCGCAGCCCGGCCGGCGTGAGCGCGTACTCGACCCGCGGTGGCACCTCGTCGTACGACTCGCGGTGCACGATGCCGTCCGCCTCCAGCTCGCGCAGGTGGGCGGCGAGCACCTTCTCGGTGATGCCCGGGACGTTGCGGCGCAGCTCGCCGAAGCGCAGGCACGGCCGTTCGGCGAGCGCCCAGAGGATCAGCACCTTCCACTTGCCGCCGATCACCTCCATCGCGGCATCGATCCCGCACACGTGCGCGCCGGGCCTCGCCCCGGCCCTCGCCCCGGTCGTCGTCCCCGCCGTCATCCCCCGCCCACCCCGCCCACCCCGTCCATCGCCCGACCTGCTCGCTCACCTCAGGGTAACCACCCACTCCGAAGTGCGTACTTGATCATCCGGGGGAGCCGCGGCGAGCCTGAACGGCATGACGCACACCATGACTGACACCCCGTCGGACCAGACCCGCGACCGCGCCCGCCCCGCCTCCCCCACCCCCCTCACACTGCTCGGCCTCGGTGCGATGGGCACCGCGCTGGCCGAGGCCTGGCTGGCCGCCGGGCACCCGCTCACCGTCTGGAACCGGACCGCCGCCCGCACCGAACCGCTCGCCGCGAAGGGCGCCACCGTCGCCGCGACCGCGGCCGCGGCGGTCGCCGCCAACCGGTTGGTGGTGGTCTGCCTCCTGGACGACGCCCCGGTCGAGGAGGCCCTGGCCGGGGCCGACCTGACCGGCAGGGACGTCGTCAACCTGGTCACCGGCACCCCGGGCACGGCCCGGGCCCGCGCCGCCGCGGTGACCGCGCGCGGCGCCCGCTACCTCGACGGCGGCATCATGGCCGTCCCGCCGATGATCGGCGTCCCGGCGGCCGGCCCGTACGTCTTCTACAGCGGTTCGCGCGCACTCTTCGAGGAGCACCGGGCGGCCCTCGCCGCCCCGGCCGGCACCCGGTACGTCGGCGAGGACGCCGGCTTCGCCGCACTGCACGACGTGGCGCTGCTCAGCGCGATGTACGGCATGTTCGCCGGTGTCGCGCACGCCTTCGCGCTGGTGCGGGGCGAGTCCGTGGACCCGCTGGAGCTCGCGCCGCTGCTCTCCTCCTGGCTCACCGCGATGACCGGCTCGGTCACGGCCACGGCGCGGCAACTGACGGCCGGCGACTACACCAAGGGCGTCGTCTCCAACCTGGCGATGCAGGTCGCGGGCGTGCCCACCTTCCTGCACACCGCGCAGGAACAGGGCGTGAGCACGGAACTGCTGACGCCCTACTTCGACCTGATGAAGCGCCGCCTGGCCGCCGACGACCGCAACGGCGCCGAGGACCTCACCGGCGTGGTCGACCTCCTGCGCGCCTGACCGCCGACGCCCCCCTCCTCGGGGGCAGGGGCCCTAATCCACGCCGCCGTCCACCCCGTCCGCGCCGCCGTCCACTCCGTCCACCCCGTCCGCGCCGGCGGTGAGCAGGGTGCCCGTGCGGGTGCGCAGGTGCAGGGCGGTGCGGCCGCAGCGGCGGGTGGCCACCAGGCCGGCGCCGCGCAGGGCGCCCAGGTGCTGTGAGACGGCTCCCGGGGTGACGCCCAGGCGGTCGGCCAGTGCGGGCGTGCTCAGCGGCTCGCCCAGCGCGGCGAGCAGCGCCGCCCGGGTGCGGCCCAGGACGGCGGCCAGACCGGCCGACGACGCCCGCGGCTGCTCCCAGAGCAGCCCCACCCCGGCCGCGGGGTAGCGGATCGAGGCGGCGGCGCGCGGGGCGTGGTCGACGATCACGTCCGGCCAGCCGAAGACGGTCGGCATCAGCACCAGGCCGTGCCCGCCCGCCTCGACCGTCCACGCCGCGCCGGTGCGCCGGCGCCCGTGCACCAGCAACTCGCCCTCCCGCCACACCACGTCACCGTGCAGCTGGGCGAACAGCCCCTCCACCCCGCCGTCCACCAGCGCCACCGCCCGCCGGCCGAGGTCCGCCTCCAGCACCGCCCGCATCCGCCCCCAGTGCGGGGCCACCAGCCGCCCGTGACAGCGCGCCAGCGCGTCGGCGACCCGCTCCGACAGGGCCGCGGGCGCGGGCAGCCCGCGGGCCCGGGGGCCCAGCGCGGCGGTGCACTCCGCCGCCACGTACGCCGCCTCCGCCGTGCGCACGGCGGCCAGCTCGGCCTCGAACACGGGCAGCCGCTCGCCCGGCACCGGGAACAGGAAGGACGGCAGGCACCCCTCCAACAGGGCCCGCAGCAGCCCCAGTTCCGGCTCCCCGGCCAGCACCTGCCGCGCCTCGCGCACCCACGGCCGGTGCACGTCGTGCCCACCGGCCCCGAGCGCCGCCCGCACCCCGAGCACCGTCTCGGCCAGCGGCGACACCGCGAACCGCACCCGGGCCACCTCCGCCGCCGACAGCCGGATCTCCACCGCCACGCCGGCACCGCCCCTCGATCGTTTAGCCCTGGCTGAACGATAGCCGCGCCCCGCCACCACCCCGCAGGCTGTCCGCCATGACCACCACCCGCCCCCGGCGCCCGCAGACCACGCAGACCACGCAGACCTTCACCTCCCACGACGGGACCGAGCTCGCCTACCGCACCGTGGGCGACGGCCCGCCGCTGCTCTGCCTGCCCGGCGGCCCCGGCCGCGCCGCCGAGTACCTCGGTGACCTCGGCGGCCTCGCCGCCCACCGCACCCTGGTGCTGCCCGACACCCGCGGCACCGGCGCCTCCGCCGCCTCCGCCGACCCGGCCGGCTACCGGGTCGACCGCCTGGTCGCCGACGTCGAGGCGCTGCGCCGCCACCTCGGCCTGGACCGCGTCGACCTGCTCGGCCACTCCGCCGGCGGCAGCCTGGCCCTGCTGCACGCCGCCGCGCACCCCGACCGGCTGAGCAGCCTGACCCTGGTCACGCCCTCGTTCGCCGCCGTCGGCCTGCCCTCCGACACCGGCGCCGAGGAGGTGATCGCCGCCCGCGCCGGCGAGCCCTGGCACGCCGGGGCCGTCGCCGCCTACCGCCGGGTCAAGGCCGCCCGCAGCTTCGCCGAGGCCGCCCCGCACCGCCCCGCCTTCGAACCCCTCATGTACGGCCGCTGGGACGGCACCGCCCGCGCCCACGCCGCCGACGACCCCCGCCAGCGCTCACTGACCGTCAGCGAGCACTACTACGCCGACTACACCCCCGACACCGCGGACCTGCGCCGACGCCTGGCCGCCCTGCCCTGCCCGGTGCTGCTGCTCGCCGGCGAGCTGGACCTGTGGCCCACCGCCGTCTCCGCCGCCGGGGCGGCCGCGCTCTTCCCCGACGCCGCCCTCACCGTCCAGCCGGGCGCGGGCCACTACCCGTGGCTGGACGACCCGCAGGCGTTCACGGCGGCCGTGGCCGGCTTCCTGGCCTCGGCCGCGGGCCGGGCGGACGGCCGCTGACGGCCGGCGGCGCGGGTGCCGGCGGGGGTGCCGGCGGTCGGTGGCGTTCCCCGCACCGGCGGCGGTGGCGTGCTCAGCAGTCCGTGGCGATGTAGAGGAGGACGAGACCGTCGTCGGTGGTGAACCCGTACGCCGCGTGGACGGGCGGATCCGTCGCGTCGAACCGGGCCCGCGCTTCGCGCCAGGCGCCGGGGAGCTCGGCCTCCGTCAGGAAGCGGGGCAGCCACCAGTGCGCGGGGTGGCCGCCTGGGCGACAACCGGCTGTGCCTGACTCGGAT
The DNA here is from genome assembly GCF_044768035.1 of Kitasatospora sp. NPDC101176. NCBI lineage: Bacteria > Bacillati > Actinomycetota > Actinomycetes > Kitasatosporales > Streptomycetaceae > Kitasatospora > Kitasatospora sp. NPDC101176. The sequence goes on along the minus strand of NZ_JBIWPA010000003.1, from coordinate 207,739 downwards.
CTCCGACGGCGCCGAGGGTGCCAGCCCGGCGCTGTGCAGGCCGCGGACGAGGCGCTGGACGGCAGCTGCTAGGACATCCTGGGTTTCCTCAAGATGTGCCAGTTCACCGCTTGTGCCGAGGAGGAGGACGAGGACGAGGACCGGGCCGAGGCGCAGCGCATCCTTGCCGACCCGGAGATCGGCCCTTGTGTGCGCGGGGCCGCGCAGGCCTTGGCTGGCACCGCCACCCACCTGCGGCAGTTCCTGACGGTCGGGCTGGCGCGTCAGAGGGGTGACGACTATTGGGTCAAGCTCGCGCAGATCGTGACTCCTCCGTCCCTTGGAGAGACGGCTTCTCGCTAGACCGGGTTGGCTTGGCGACGGACCAGCCCGGCCCGTAGGACGTTGATGGCTCCGACCGTGTCGGCGTGGTCCTGGTGGCCACAGGCGAGGCAGTGGAACTTCTCTTGGGTGATCCGGTTCTCCTTCGCGACGTGACCGCACGCGAGGCGCGGGCAGGTTCGGGAGGTGTTGCGGGGGTCCACGGCGATCACTTCCCGTCCGGCGCTCTCAGCCTTGGCGTGCAGGATCGTCAGGAACACCCCCCATCCGGCGTCCGAGATCGAACGGTTGAGGCCCGTCTTGGCGTGCAGGATCGTCAGGAACACCCCCCATCCGGCGTCCGAGATCGAACGGTTGAGGCCCGTCTTGGCGTGCAGGATCGTCAGGAACACCCCC
>NZ_JBIWPA010000003.1:56129-206924 GCF_044768035.1 Kitasatospora sp. NPDC101176 | reverse complement strand
CCCATCCGGCGTCCGAGATCGAACGGTTGAGGCCCGTCTTCGCCGCTGCCCCGTTGGGCAGGAAGGCGCCCGGCTGGTCGGGGTCGGGCTTCGGCTTGACCGTGCGGACCATGGTGGTGATCGACAGCTTCTCGTGCGCGATGAAGTCGTGCGCACGCACCAGGTGGAGGGCGGTCTTGTGTGCGTGGTCGAGTCGCCGGCGGCGGACCTTGCCGTGCAGCCTGGCGACCTTCTCCACAGCCCGGCGGTGGTTGGCGCTGCGCTTGTCTCTGGAGACGCGGGGGAAGCGGGCAAGGGCTTGCTGTGCGGCTTGGAGCTTCGCCGGATTGCTGCGTCCGTGGCGCGGATTGGATACGAACCCGCCGTCGGAGTCGGCGAGGAAGTTGGCTATGCCCATGTCGATGCCGACAGCGCTGCCGGTCGCGGGCAGCGGTTCTGGCCGGTCCTGTTCGGCGGTCAACACAACGAACCACCTGCGGCCTTCGCGCTTCACGCTGATCGTCTTGACCGTGCCGACCACGGCCCGGTGCCGGTGCACCTTGACGTGGCCGACGCCTTGCAGTCGCACACGGGTCATGGGGTCGTGCGGGGCGGAGTCCCAGCGGCAGCCGTCACCGTCCTTCGGGAACTCCACGGTGTTGAACCGGTTGCCTGCGCGAAAGCGCGGGTAGCCGGGTGTCTCACCGGCCTTGACCCGGCGGAAGAACGCCGCGAACGACTTGTCAAGACGGCGAAGCGTCGCCTGCTGAGAGCTGAACGACCAACGTCCCTGACGCTCCGGGTCGAGTGCGCGGATGGCCTTGAGCTGGGCGGACTGCATCCCATACGTAACGCTCGTCTTCGACATGTGCCGGTAGGCGTCGCGCCGTTCCTGCAAGGCCCCGTTGTAGAGCGAGCAGTGATCCTGCAGCATCTCGGCGAGAGCCTGTTCCTGGCCCACGGTGGGCCGCATGAGGAACTTGTACGCGCGGATCATCCGGCCCACCCCCCTCCAGGTCAACGCGATCACCATCCCACACCTGGCCTGCGTCACCACGCCGGAAGCCGAACACCGACATCCGCCGAAGACGCCACGTCGTCTACAACTCCGCGCCCACCTGGTCTTCGTCGCCAAGTACGGCCAGGACCTTCGACGACGGCATGCTGACCCGCTGCGAGGCCCGCCCTCGCGGCCCTGGACGGCGACGACGCGGCCGTCAACGCGTTCCTCAAGGCGGGCTGGGCCACCGCCCGCGCCGCCGACGAGGCCGCCGCGAACACCCCCGCCCCGCAGCCGACCCGGCCCGCCGAGCAGCAGCAGCCCGCGGCCCCCGCCGCCCGGCCCGCCGCGCTCACCACCACGACCGGCACCACGGCGGACACCGCGGCAGGCGCCACCGGCACGACCACGGCCGGCACGACGGCCGCCGCGGCCGAGGTCCGCCCCGGCCAGCTGGCCGCCACCGGCACCGAGGGCCTCGGCTGGGAGGCCGGCGGCGCCGCCGCGCTGGGCGCCGTGGGCGCGGCGCTCGTCGCCGTCTCCCGCCGCCGCCCCGCCGAGGACTGACACCCCGGCGCTCCTGCGACGCCCTGACGTCGGCTGACGTCGCCCGACGCCCCCGGCCGCCCGTGCGGCCGGGGGCGCGGCGTGTGCCAGGATGCCGACGACACCGATCACCCGAACCGAAGGAGTCCGCCATGGCCAAGGGCCTGTTCGCGACCCTGGACACCACGCTGGGCCCGATCCGGCTGGAGCTGCTGCAGTTCCACGCGCCCAAGACGGTCCGCAACTTCGTCGAACTCGCCGAGGGCACCCGCGAGTACACCGACCCGCGCACCGGCGAGCCGGGCAGCGGCCCGTACTACGACGGCACGTCCTTCCACCGCGTGATCGCCGGGTTCATGATCCAGGGCGGCGACCCCACCGGCACCGGCACCGGGGGCCCCGGCTACGCCTTCGCCGACGAGTTCCACCCCGAACTGCACTTCACCAAGCCCTACCTGCTCGCGATGGCCAACGCCGGCCCGGGCACCAACGGCTCCCAGTTCTTCATCACCGTGGGCACCCCCGCCCATCTCAACCGCCGCCACACCATCTTCGGCCAGGTCGCTGACGCCGCCTCCAAGGCCGTCGTCGACGCCATCGCCTCCACCCCCACCGCCGACGAGCGCCCCGTCGAGGACGTCGTCATCACCAAGGTCACCATCGAGCGTCTCTGATCCCGGGGCGGTCCGCGGCACGTCCCGGCCGCCGCCCGGCGGGGCCGGGCGGCGGCCGGGGTGGAGCTGGGGCGTCAGGCGCAGGTGGTGAAGGTGGGGCTGGTGTTCGCGATGTAGAGGGTGGCGCCGCCGCTGGGGTCGGAGGTGAGCGGGATGGTGATGGTGTCCTCGGCGCTCCACGGGATGCCGCGGGCGTCGAAGGTCCAGGTACCGGTGACCTTGCGGGCGAGTTCGGCCAGGGTGACCCAACCGTACTGCTGCGGCGGGACGTTGACGGTGACGCTGTTGTTGACGGTGGTCGAGCCCTGCCACACGTTGGTGTAGTTGACGCTGGTGGTGACCGCCGCCTTGAACACCTCCCCGGCCGTGCCGCCGATCTCCGATCCGATCTGGCCGCCGATGCTGCTGGACCAGCCGCTCATGCTGGTGACGGCGAAGTTCTGCTGGGCGGCGCTGCTGGTGTTGTTGAACCAGACGGAGGAGACGCAGATCCTGGGCAGCGGCGCGGCGGGGGCCTCGCTCTTCAGGGCCCAGGAGCAGGAGCCCGGGTCCTTCTGGCACTGCTTGGCGGCGTGGTCCAGGGCGAGGCTGCGGGCGGCCGCGGGGAAGCCGGTGGACCACTGCTGGTTGACGGTGCCGTTGCAGGTGTACTGGTCGGTCCAGGCGTCGTCGTACTGGGCGCCGAGCAGCAGGTCCAGGCAGGTGTTGTCGCCCTGGTGGCGGATCATGAACGCGTCGGCGGAGCCGGCGACGGGCTGCAGGAACCAGCGCTGGCTGGCCTGTCCGGCGCAGGTCTGCTGGCGCAGGGCGGGGGTGAAGAAGGCCAGGTCGATGCACTTGCCGGTGTCGTTGTTGACGATGGTGAAGGAGTAGTCGGACGGGTCGACGCTCAGCCGCCAGGACTGGTGGTAGCCGGGCGCGGAGTTGGTGACGACGTAGGCGCCGTCGCCGGTGTTGCCGTTCTGGACGTCGAGCTGGCGCCCGTTGCTCAGGGACTTGATGGTCAGGCACTGCTGGGGTGAGCTGCAGGCCGCGGCCGGGGCGGCGGCGGCCCGGGCGGTCGCGAACGGGGCGGCCGTCAGGCCCAGGGCGGCGCAGCAGGCCACCAGGAGGGCGGCGAGCAGGCGCAGCCGGGTGGCCGGGCGGCTCGGGGTCGCGGTGGAGGGCACGGGGGCGGGGTCCTTTCGTCGGGGTGCGTCCGGGGGTGTCGCCGGAGGCGGGGGAGAGGGTTGGAAGGTCGGTCGGTGGGCCTGCGGGTCTGCGTGCCTGCAGGTCAGGCGGCTGCGGCGAAGGCCGCCTCCAGGCGCGGGACGTAGTCCACGAGGTCCTGCGCCCAGCAGCCGGGGCTGTGGCCGCCGTTGCAGGCGGGGCCCCAGGCGGCGCCGTTGCCGTAGTCGACGTAGTGGTGGGGCAGCCGCAGGGCGTCCAGGCGGTCCTTGAGGCGCTTGGCGGTGCCCTCGGCCCAGAACTCCATGTCGCCGGCGTTGCCGTTGCCGTTGCCGGTGTAGACGGCGATGCCGGTGTCGGCGAGCAGGCCCAGCCGGGAGACCGGGTCGGCGGCGTTCCAGCGCCAGTCGGCGTTGAACACCGGGTAGGGGGAGCCGAAGACGGCGTCGCTGGACACGGTGGGGCCGAAGTCGAGGCCGCAGGGCCGGCCGTCGCTGGGGCCGCACAGCACGGTGCCGGCGTTGGTGAGGGTGGCGACCACGGCGCCGCGGATGATCATCTCGTCGACGGACAGGTCGTCGGCGCCGGACATGGTGAGGACCTGGCCGAACAGGTCGGGGCGGTCCTGGGCGTAGTGCAGGGCGCCGAAGCCGCCCATCGACAGGCCGCCGACGGCCCGGCTGCCGCGCCCGGTGAGGGTGCGCAGGTTGGCGTCGACGAACGGGACGACCTGGTTCAGGTGGAAGGTCTCCCAGTTCTGCGCCCCGGCGGCGGTGTTCTGGTCGAGCCAGTCGGTGTACCAGCCGCGCAGCCCGCCGTCCGGGATGACGGTGATCATCGACCTGGCTGCGGTGAGGGCCGGGTAGGCCAGGGCCGGGTCGCTCGGGTTGTCCGAGGCGCCGTGCAGGAAGTACAGGACGGGGTAGCGCCTGGTCGGCTCGGCCGCGTAGCCGGCGGGCAGCAGGATCCGGACGGTGTGCTGCCCGGCGACCTGGGGGGTGGTCACGGTGATCACGAAGTTGGTGGCGCTGCCGGTGGCGGTGCCGACCTGGGTGAGCCCGAAGCCGTCGTGCAGCGGCGGCGGGGCGTCGGGTGCGGCGAGGGCGGCGGGTGCGGCCGGCAGCAGCAGGAGCAGGCAGGCGGCCAGGGCGGTGAGCGCCGCACGGGCGCGCCGGTGCGGGCCGCCTCCGGCCGGGGTGCTGGAGGCGGTGGACTTCGGCCGGGTGCGTCCGGGCAGGGGGAACGGGGGCCGGGCAGGGGTCATGGGCCGTCCTTGGCTGGGGGGTGCTGCGCCGCGAGTGCCGCCGCTGCCGTTGCCGCCGCCGCTCCCGCAAATGTCTGGACGCCGACAACTCTGGCGAGATCGTCTCGCCGGACGCCAGAGCGCCCGGCGGCCCAGTTGGGCCACTGGCGCATGTGCGCCACCGGCGCGGGTAGCCTCCGGCGGTCCGTACGCTCCGCACACGACGAAACACGGGGGGTCTCGTGCACGACGTGCTCGATCCCGAATCCGAACGCGGCCGGGTCTACCGCTGCCTGGTCGGCCATCCGCAGGCGCGGGCCGCGGAACTGGCGGCCAGGGCGGGCCTGGAGGAGGGCGCCGTCCTGGCCGTGCTCAGGGGGCTCGCCGAGGAGGGCGTCGTGGTGGCCTTCGACCGCTCCGCCGCCGACCGATCCGCCGTCGCCGGCCACTCCGCCACCGCCGATGGCCACGACTCCGGCCGGGGGCGTGACGTCGGCAGGGACCACGACCACGGCTGGGAGGCGCTGCCGCCCGGCCGGATCGTCGAGGCGGTGCTGCAGAGCGACGCCCTGCGCCAGGCCACCGCCCGCCGGGCCGGCGCCGAACTGGAACGCCTCTACCGCTTCGCCCGGCGCGACGCCGGCACCTACGGCGCCTTGGAGGTGGTCGAGGACCGCGCCCAGGTGCTGGCGGCCAGCCGGCGGCTGCAACTGGCCGCCCGCCACCAGATACGGGTGATCGACGTGCCGCCGTACTCCGGCAGTACGGCCTTCTACCTCGACCAGGAGGTGCTGCAGCGCCAGCGGATGGCCGCCGGGGTGGCCTACCGCTCGATCTACCACGGCTGCGCCTTCGACGACCCGGTCGCCGGCCCCAACATGGCGCGCATGATCGAGGCGGGGGAGCAGGCCCGCACGCTGGACGATCCGCCGCTCAAACTGGCCCTGGGCGACGACGACCTCGCGATCGTCACGCTGCCCGCCGACGGGCGCCCGGGAGTGGTGTCCCTGCTGATCCGCCCCTCCGCCCTGCTGCGGGCGCTGGCCGCGGTGTTCGAGACGCTGTGGCGCCTGGCCGTCCCGGCCACGGTGGACGGCGTCGGCCTGCAGATCGACGACCGGGACCGCCGCATCCTCACCCTGATGGCCAGCGGCGCCACCGACGACGCCATCGCCCGCCGGCTGGGCCTGGGCCGGCGCACGGTGGTGCGCCGGGTCTCCGCGCTGCTGGCCCAGCTGGGCGCCACCACCCGCTTCCAGGCGGGCGTGCAGGCGGCCCGGCGCGGCTGGCTGTGAGCCGGTCCGCACCGGGCCGTCCTGCCCCGCCCCGGGGCCGGGCGGGCAGGGTTTCAGATGGTCGGCAGATGCTCGGTAGGCGGTCGGTGGCCGGCCGACAGGTGAGCGGTGGTCAGCAGGTGACCGCCGGGCGGTCGCGGACCACCAGGTCGGGGCCGCCGCCGGTGGCGTCCAGCCAGACCACCCGGGTGCCCTGGTCGGCCGCGGGCTGGTCCTGGTCGCCGCGGTCGCAGGAGACGCGCTGCGGGGCGCCGCCGGCGAGCGGGACCTGCCACAGCTTGGGCAGCGCGGCGTTGGTCCAGCCGCCGGCCGGGGCGGGGCCCAGCAGCGAGTGCGGGACGACCCGGTAGGTGACGGCCTGGTCGGAGGCGGTGATGAGGGAGCCGCGCGTGGGGGCGTTCGGCGTGTCACCGGACAGCACCTCGCTGGTGCCCGAGCCGTCCAGGGCGCCGGAGCGGATCGAGCCGTGCGCACCGGCGTCCCCGAGCGGGATGTCCACCCACAGCAGCCGCCCGCCGGCCAGCCGGGTGCCGTAGGCCTCGCTCGGCCGGGCGCCGGCGCCGGAGTGCGCGGTGTACTGCGCGGTGACCCGGCCGGCGGCGATCGAGTAGACGGTCGGCGCGGTGACCTGCTGCTCACCCTCGTGCCAGGACTCCGTCCAGCCGAGGAGGCCGTCCCGCAGGGTCAGGTCCGACGCGCTGTGGCCCTCGGGCAGCGGGATCTCGACGGCCGGGGCCCCGTCGCGGGACAGCCGGACGCCGGTGCGCCCGGCGTCGCGCACCAGGAAGGCGACGTCGCGGCCGGAGACCTGCACCCCGCCGGGCTGCTGGGTGGCCGAGTGGAACAGGCTGCGCACCGGGCCGGCGCCGGTCAGCGGTGCGGTCAGCACCTCCTGGCCCCAGCCCCGGGCGTCGGTGCCGACCGCGATCCAGACGGCGCCGGCGCCGTCGGTGGCGGCGTAGCTGTGGTAGCGGCCGTCGTCCGGGCTGAGCCGGACGGGGGCGGTGCGGCCGGTGGTCGGGCCGGTGTACAGGGCGTTCCGGTCGGTCCGGCCGGAGATGGGGCCCATCGCCACCCAGTGCCCGTCGGCGGCGGCGGGCAGGCTCATCGAGCCGGAGACGTCGGGCAGCAGCGTGCGGCTGTCCGTGCCGATCCGGTGCTGCCAGCCGGCCTTGATCCCGTGCGCGTCGAACGCGGCGGCCACGGTGCGCAGTTGGGCGCGGCTGAGGCCGAGCGAGCGGCCGGCGGCGAGCACCGCGTCACGTCCGTCGACGAAGTCGTCGAGCGGGGTGAGGTAGTCGGCGAGCGCCCGGTAGACGACCCGGTCGGCGGTGAGCGGGTCGAGGGTGCGCCGGATGTCCCACAGGGCGCCGGCGAAGACGGGGGAGTTGAGGTGCACCCCGCCGTTGTCGAGCGCGCCCGTGGCGCCGAGGTAGTCGGCGACGGTGGTGCGGTGGTCGTCCAGGTGGCGGTCCGCGCAGGCCTGCGGGGTGCCGGTGCGGCACTTGTCCTCGCCGAGCAGCGCCGCCTTCGGGTCGTTCATGGACAGGCCGCGGGCGGTCACCTCGATGGCGTTGCCGAAGTAGTCGGCGAGGGCCTCGTCCATCGCGCCGGACTGGCCGAGGTAGGTCAGGTTGGCGGTGTGCGCGACGACGCCGTGGGTCATCTCGTGCCCGGTGACGTCGAGCGCCGCCGAGAACGGGAAGTACGCCCCGCCGCCCGAGCCGTAGACCATCTTGGTCCCGTCCCAGTAGGCGTTGGCGTACGGCTTGCCGCCGCTGGTCACGTTGACCACGGAGACGATCGGGCCGCCCTTGCCGTCCAGGCCGTCGCGGCCCAGCCGGTCGCGGTAGAAGTCGTACACGGTGCCGGCGCCCAGGTGGGCGTCGGTGGCCCCGCTGGTGCCGGTGGCGGCCGGGAAGTCCGGGCCGGGGGAGGCCACCGGGACGGCGTCGGCGGGCAGGGGGCCCACGAAGTCGTCCGCGTCCCGCCCGGCCGCGTCGTAGGTGGTGATGACGGAGTGCCGGGTGAGGTCGGTGAGCCGGTAGCCGCCGTCCGGCAGGCGGACCGCGTTCACCTTGACGGCGTTGCCGTGGACGTCCGGGGTGGTGCCCGTGGCGGGCTGCGGGTCGCCGCCGGGGGAGGGGGCGGCGTCCCCGGTGGGGGAGGCTCCGGCGGGGGAGGGGGTGCGGGCGTCGTAGGCGAGGGCGACCACCCCGGCGACGGCGTCCACGTACACCTCGCGGGCCGCCCGGTCGCCGCTGGCCGGGTCGGTGGTGCGCACGGTGAAGTGCCGGGCCAGCCGGCCGGCGCCGCCGGGCAGCACGACCGCCCCCCGGTCCTCGGCGGTGGCGCCCGCCCGGGCCCGCGCGTCCTGCACCGCGCCGAGCGCCAGCTCCCGCAGGGCGGCGTCCGGGACGGTGGCGGTGGTCGGGGCGCTCAGGCCGGTGAAGTACTTCCCGCCGACCGACTCGACCCGCTGCGCGGCGCCCTCGCCGGTCAGGTGCACCAGGTACTGCGCGCCGAACACCGGTATCCCGCCGTGGCGCTGCTCGAACCTGACGGTGCGCCGGCCGTCCGCGTCGCGCTCGGAGCCGGCCTCCACCAGCTCCCCGGGGTCGACCCGGTAGCGGTCGGGGTGGGCCGCCAGGTGGGCGCGGGCGGCGTCGGCCGGGGCGCCGGCGGCCGGCTCGGACAGGCCGGTGACCAGCTGCGGGGCGGCGGTGTCCTGACCGGCCACCAGGGCGGGCACCGGATCGGGGGAGGCGTCGGCGGGCAGCGCCAGGGCGGGCGGCGCGGCCAGCGCCAGCACCACGGCGGCGGCGGTGGCGGCGCCGAACGCGTGCGGCGTGCGGGTACGGCGGAGCACGGGCGGTCCTCTCGCGGGGTCGGAAGCGGAAGGCGGCGGCACACCGCTGCGGCGGCCCCGCCGATGTCCACGATAGGACACTCTCCGTCATATGTCGATTGACTGCTTATGGTTGGGGGTGGCGGACGGCGGACGGCGGACGGCGGACGGCGGCCGGCGCAACCCCGGAATCCCCCAACCCGCCCCGCAGCACGAGCGATTCGTACAAGACGCCACCCCCGCACCCACCCGACACTGCCCGCATGACCCAGCCCGCCTACACCCCCGCCGCCGGCCGCCTCGCCCCCCTGCGCCTCTACGACCCGATCGTCTCCCTCACCCGCGAACGGCTCTGGCGCAGCCTCCTCGCCATGCACATCGCCCCGCGCCCCGACGACGTCATCGTCGACGTCGGCTGCGGCACCGGCTCCCTGGCCGCCCTCCTCGCCCGCGTCGAACCGCAGGCCCGCGTCATCGGCGTCGACCCCGACCCCGCAGCCCTCGACCTCGCCCGCCGCAAGGCCGCCGCCGTAGGCGCCGCACCGACCTGGCACACCGGCATGGGCGACGACCTCGCCGACATCGTCGGCCCCGCAACGGCCGACACCGCCGTCTCCAGCCTCGTCCTCCACCAGTGCCCCGTCCCGATGAAACGGGCCGTCCTCGCCGCCATGCACACCGTGCTGCGCCCCGGCGGCAAGCTGGTCCTCGCCGACTACGGCCGCCAGCGCACCACGGCCATGCGCCTGGCCTTCCGCATCGTCCAACTCGCCGACGGCAAGGAGGACACCCAGCCCAACGCCGACGGCATCCTGCCCCGCCTGATCGCCGACGCGGGCTTCCGGGGCGTGCGCGAGGCCGAGACCGTCCCGACCGTCACCGGCTCGCTCTCCGTCTACGTCGCCCGCCGCGCCTGACCTGCCGGGCGCACCCGCCGCACCCGACGCGGCGCCGGAACGGCCGCGCCCCGCGCCCCCGTTCCGGCGCCCGCACCCGGCCCGCGCAGCGCCGGCAGCACCTCCGACGGCGTCAACCCCGTCATCTCCCGCATCCGGCGCCCGAAATGCGCCTGATCCGCGAAACCGCCCGCCAGCGCGGCCTCCGCCAGCGTCCCGCCCCCACCCAGCACCCCGACCGCCCGCGCCAGCCGCCGCCAGATCCGCCACCGCGCCAGCGGCAGCCCCAACTGCCGCTGCGCCAGGGCCCGCAGACGCTGCGGCGACAACCCGACCAGGGCGGCCAGCCCCGACAGCGGCACCCGGTCGTCCGCCAGCGCCTGCATCGCCGCCCACAGCCGCGGATCCACCTCGGCCGACGGCAGCGCCCCGGCCGCCCGCAGATCGGCCTCCGTCAGCCCCCGCCACCGCGGCGCCACCGTCACACCCGCCCCGGACCCCGCCCGCAGCCGGTCCGCGAACGCGCAGTGCGGATCCACGAAGAACGCCAGCACCGACCGGGACGGCGCCATCCGGTGCCGCACCATCGGCGCCACCACCACCGCGTCCCCCCGGTGCCGCACCCCGGCCCCGTCCGTCACGCTCACCGGGCCCCCGCCCACCGCCACGGCCACCTGGAACGCGGCGTGCCGGTGGAACACACTGTCCGCCAACGGCCCCCGGTACACCGCGTACCCGTCCCCCACCACCAACTCCGGCCCCACCCCGATCTCCACCCCCAGGATGCTGTCAGACCCCACCCCCACCCCTACGGCGGCGACAGCAGGCCCAGGTCGCGGACGCGGGCGGCCAGGTTGGCGGAGAGGCCCCCGTCAGGTCTCCTCGCGTACGACCGGTTCACCGGTCCTCGACGTCGCCCTCGGCGGCCAGGCGCTGGTCCAGATCGTCCACCCACTGCTGCGCCCAGAGCCGCAGGTCGGCGATCGCGTCGTCGTCAAGGTCGTAGGCGGCGAATTCGGCGTCGTCGATCCAGTCCGCGCCGGCCAAACGGTCGCGAAGCTCGGCGAGGTCGAAGGCGTCGCGGGCGTGGCGGCGGCCGAGGTCCTCCAGGTCGCGGTGACTGAACCAGCGGGCGGCGGCCTGGACGTCGATCAGGTCACGTGCGTAGCCGCGGTCGGCGAGGGCGCGCATCTTGGTGCCGACGACGTCGTCGACGTGCAGGACGGGGCCGAACTCCAGCTGGACGGCGGGCTTCCAGAGGTGTTCCTTGAGGACATCGACCTCGCAGCTCTCGCCGGTGGCCGGGTCGGTGACGACCAGACGGCCGGACAGGGGGACGACCTCGACCTCGTGCACCCGCGGTCGACCAAGCCGTCGGTGAGCGCTGCGGCGATCTCCTGCATCCCGGCAGGGTGCTCGGTGGCGACGTCGAGGTCCTGGCTGATCCGGTCGGCCATCCCGTGGGCCTGGACGGCGTAGCCGCCGGTCAGCACGAGCCGGTACGGGGTGCCGACGGCGAGGACGTCGGCCAGCAGGCGGCGGTGGAGCGGGGGCAGCCTCATGCGGCGGTGGCCCGGGCCGCCGCCACTGCAAGGTCGGCGAAGGCGCCCTCCCACACCGCGCGGACGGTCGGGCCGATCAGGGTCCTCAGCACGGGCCACTGCTGCACCAGCAGACCGGCGTCCAGGAAGTGGACGAGGTCCTCGTGCATGCCCTCGTTCAGCACGATCCGGTACAGCCCCATCCGCTGCCGCGGCTGTGCCAGGTCGAAGGTGCGAAGGCCCGACCACGCGAGGTGCAACGGAAGGTCGACCCTGCCGGTCGCCGGGCCCTCCAGTTCCTCGAGGGATTCCGGGAGCCGGGCGGCCAGCTGCCCGGAACGGCTGTCGGCGGAAGCAGGCGACGTCATACCCGCGATTATCCCCGGCCCGTCGGTCACCCGGCTCCGGGACGTATCAGCCGCCTACGGCGGCGACAGCAGGCCCAGGTCGCGGACGCGGGCGGCCAGGTTGGCGGCGAAGGCGAGGGTGCCGAGGAGGCCGGCCAGGGTCAGGACGACCCAGAACGGGATCGCCAGCAGGCCCGGCTTCTCGGTGATCATCCGGTCGCCGTCGACCCAGACCCGGGTGCGGTGGCCGTCCGGGAGGAGCTCGTGGGTCGGCCGCCGTTCGCTGGACTCCCGGTCGTCGACGCTCCAGTGGTACGTGCAGCCGTACACGTCGTGGCCCTGCCCCTGGTCGTCCAGCTCCCGGCCGGTGGTGCGGCAGTCGGTCACGGTGGCCGCCACCACGCGCGGCTCGTGCAGCCGCAGCCCGATCGCGTGGGTGGCCTGGGCGGCCGCGAACACGGTGCCCAGGGCCACCGCCAGCAGCAGCACCACCCCCACGACGGAGGCCGCGTAGTCGGCCGCCGTGACCCGGCGGCCCAGCGGCACCGAGGCGGCGACGCCCGCCAGCAGGGCCACGCCGCAGACCACCAGCCACCCCCGCCGGTCGCCCGGCGCGTCCTGCGACTCCGCCCACACCACCGGCGCGGCCGCCACCCCCAGCACCGTCACGGCCGCCACCACCCCCGCCGCGCACAGCCGCTGGAACGCGCTCCAGCGGCCGGAAGCCTCCCGCCCCACCCCCGACCCCTCCCCCCTGCGGACCCCTCTCCCGTCCTCTTCCCGCCCACCGGCGCCGACCCACCCCGCGACCGGTTTCCGCTCCCGACCGGTGACCGATCCGCGACATCGTCACACCCACGGACCACCCGACGGCCCACCCGCCCCGCGTCCACCCCGCGCCCGCCGGGCGGCCCGGCGGGCGCGGGGCGGCCCGATCACCAGCGGTCGTGCACCTGCGCCCGGATCCGCCGGTCGTACAGCCCCCGCACGGCCTCCAGCACGTCCTGCGGCAGCGGCGCCAGCTCGGCCGCCGCCGCGTTCGCCCCCGCCTGCGCCACGTTGCGGGCCCCGGGGATCACCGAGGTGACGCCCGGCTGCTGGACGACCCAGCGCAGCGCCGTCTGCGCCGGGCTCGCCCCCTCGGGCGCCAGCGCCGCGAAGTCGGCCGCCGCGGCCACACCCGTCGCGAAGTCCACCCCGGAGAAGGTCTCGCCCTGGTCGAAGGACTTGCCGTGACGGTTGTAGGTGCGGTGGTCGTCCGGGGCGAACACCGTCCGCTCGGTGTAGCGGCCCGACAGCAGCCCCGACGCCAGCGGCACCCGCGCCAGGATCCCCACCCCCGCCGCCGCGGCCGCCGGCAGCACCTCCTCCAGCGGCTTGAGCCGGAACGCGTTCAGGATGATCTGCACGCTCGCCACCCCCGGACGGGCGATCGCGGTCAGCGCCTCCGCACAGGTCTCCACGCTGACCCCGTACGCGGCGATCCGCTCCTCGGCGACCAGCGTGTCCAGGGCGTCGAACACCTCGTCCGAGGAGTAGACCGGCGTCGGCGGGCAGTGCAGCTGCACCAGGTCCAGCCGCTCGACCCCCAGATTGACCCGCGAACGGTCCGCCCAGTCCCGGAAGTTCGCCAGCCGGTAGTGCTCCGGCCGCTGCTCCACCCGGCGCCCGAACTTGGTGGCGACGAACACCCCCGCGTCCGGCCGCTCCCGCAGGTAGCGGCCGATCAGGCGCTCGCTGCGCCCGTCGCCGTAGACGTCGGCGGTGTCGAAGAGGGTGACCCCGGCCGCCACCGAGGCGTCCAGCACGGCGAGGGCGTCCTCCTCCCGCACCTCGCCCCAGTCGGCCCCCAGCTGCCAGGTGCCCAGACCCACCACCGACACACTCCGGCCCGTCCGGCCCAGTACGCGCTGCTCCATGCGCCCGAGCCTCTCACGCCCCGCGACCCGCCGCCCCCGCGCGGACCGGCACCCCGGCCGGGGGCCCGGCCGGGGCTCCGAGCAGGCCCCCGACAGGCCCCCGAGCAGGCCCCCGAACGCCGTGGCGGCGCACTACGCTCGACAGCATGGGCACGCCCGGCACCCCCGACACCGACCACGCCGACCGGACCGGCCACGCCGGCCGGGCAGAGCAGGAAGACCGCGCCGACGGGCCCGGCCTGGAGGCCCTGGTGCGGCTGCTGGCCGACCGCGGCGCGGTGGTCCTGAGCGGGGCCGGCCTGTCCACCGAGTCGGGCATCCCCGACTACCGGGGCGCCACCGGCCGCCGCCGCACCGCCACCCCGATGACGTACCAGGAGTTCACCGCAGGCGAGGCCGCCCGCCGCCGCTACTGGGCCCGCAGCCACACCGGCTGGCCGGCCATCGCCCGGGCCCGGCCCAACGCCGGCCACCACGCCGTGGAGCACCTGCGCCGCACCGGCCGCGTCACGGCGGTCATCACCCAGAACGTCGACGGCCTGCACCGCGCCGCCGGCACCGGCGCGGCCGTCGAACTGCACGGCCGGCTCGACCGGGTCGTCTGCCTCGACTGCCGGCACACCACCGCCAGGGCGGAGCTCGACCAGCGCCTGGAGGAGCTGAACGCGGGCTTCCGCACCGCCGGGGCCGTGCTGCGCCCGGACGGCGACGCCCACCTGCCGCAGGAGGCGGTGGACGCCTTCCAGGTGGCGCCGTGCCGGGTGTGCGGGGGAGTCCTCAAACCCGACGTGGTCTTCTTCGGCGAGAGCGTCCCGGCGCCCCGGGTCGAGCAGTGCTACGAACTGGTCGGCGCCGCAAGCTCGTTGATCGTCCTCGGCTCCTCGCTCAGCGTCCTGTCGGGGCTGCGCTTCGTGCGCCACGCCGCCCGGGAGCGGATCCCCGTCGCCATCGTCAACCAGGGCGCCACCCGCGCCGACGAGCTCGCCGCCGTGCGCCTCGACCGGCCGCTGGGCCCCACCCTGACTGCGGCCGCCGGCCTCCTGGACGCCACCGCACCCTGACGGGCACCCGCCCCGCAGCCCCGCCGACCCGGCACCGGTCACCGGCCGACCCGCCCGCCCGCCCCCGATGTCACGTTCCCGCCCCCCGTCCGGTCCTCACGGTGACGAGGGGCGCGGCCGCCTGCCGCGCCGACGGACCGGAGGAAGGGAAAGCCACCGTGGAGACCGTGACCGTGGAGACCGTGACCGTGCGACGGGTCATCGAGGCACCGATCACCGAGGTGTTCGACTGGTGCGCCACCACCACCCACTACACCCGCTCCCCGTACGTGCTGCGGGCCCGGCTGGCCCGGCCCGGCGCGGGCGCGCCCTACGGGGTGGGCGCGGTGCGGCGGCACACCTGGCTGATCGGCTGGTTCGAGGAGCGGATCACCGCCTACCGCGCACCGCACGCCTTCGACTACACCGTCGACCGCAGCTTCCCGCCGGCCCGGCACGACTCCGGCCGGATGACCTTCCAGGAGGTCCCCGGCGGCACCCTGGTGATCTGGACGACGGGCTTCGCGCTGCCCGTCCCCGTCCTCGGCCCGGTGCTCGCCCGGCGGGTCGCCGGGCCCGTCATCGGCCACGTCTTCCGGGGCATCCTCGACGCCGCGGCCGCGGACCTGGAGACCGGCCGGACCCGCCCGCCCCGCTGAGGAACCGCTGCTGGGAACCGCCGGGGGGAGCCGCCCCGGCGGGCGCCCATTGCGGTTGGATCACGGCGTGTCCGATTCATCGGTCATTGGGGGGGAGTGCGGCGATTCATTTTGTTGGCAGTGTTGTCAACGAACTCTCATAATTCCTGCTGAGCCGCGTGACGGGCGGTCCGGAGAGCCTCGGCAGGGGGAGTGGCTCTCGCGAGGGCCCGCACGCGCCATTCCACTTTTCCCCGGGGGAGTTCCTTGTCCGCGCCCGAAAACGAAAGCGCCGCCGCCGAGCCGTCGGTTCCGGCCCCGTCGGCCGCACCGGCTCAGCCGGCCCCGTCGGCCGCACCGGTCGTTCCCGTCGAGCCGCCGGCCGCCGGGGCCGAGCCGCCGGCCGCAGCCGAGCCGCTGCCCGCGGTCGCGCCCGCGCCCGCGCCCGCCCGCCGCCTGCCGCGCGCCGTCGGCGTCGCGCTCGCCACCGCCGGCCTGCTCGCCGTTACGGCGACCAGCGCCGCGGTGACCGTCGCCGTCGGCAAGCCGGACGCCCGCCCGGCCGCTGCCGCGCCGCCCGCCACGGCCGCCGCCACGGCGAGCGCCTCGCCGACCGCGAGCGCGAGCCCGACGCCCTCCGCGGTGCCGGTCCCGGTGCCGACCGCCGTCCCGACCACGCCCAAGCCGGCCAGCACCGTCAAGGGCACCGTCAGCGGCGGCAAGCACGAGGGCGACCTGCGCTACTTCCTGCTCCCCATCCCCGACGGCGGCGAGTCCTACGGGCCCGCGGACGGGATGACCATGACCAACGACGACGTCGCGGACCTGTTCGGCAAGCAGGACGGCATCATGGACATCCTCGGCTCGTACGGGTACAAGGAGGGCGCCTCCCGGATGTACCGCACGGCCGACGGCAAGGCCGAGGTGACGGTCACCCTGCTGCGCTTCAGCTCCACCGCGATGGCCACCGAGTTCGTCAAGGGATACACCGTCAAGTCGCAGGACCCGATCGACATCGACGGCGACCCGAACGCCCACGGCTACGTCAAGAAGCCCAGGCAGCAGGCGTTCACCGGCTCGATGACCGGCATCTCCAGCCAGGGCGACGTCCAGTACACGATCGACGTCGAGGTCAAGGGAACGCCCGACAAGGGGCTGCTGAACACTCTGATGAAGCGCCAGCGCGAGTGGCTCGCCGGCGGCTGAGCCCGCGCCGCCGCCCGTCCACCCCTGACGCCACCCCCTTCTTTCCCTCCTCTGGAGCCACCTCGTGACCACCGAACCCGCGGAGCCGTCGCCCGGCGCCGCGCCCGCACCGGCCGCGCCCGCCGCACCGCCGGCCGCGCCGCCCACGCCCGCAGCGTCGCCCTGGGCCGCCCCGTCCGCCGAGACGCCCGCCGCCGCCCCGACGGCCGCACCCGCCGCACCGCCGGCCGGGCCCCCCGCGCCGCCCGCATCGCCCTGGGCCGGGCCGCCGCTCGCCCCCGACTTCGCGGCGCCCGCCCCCGAGCAGGCGCCCCGCGCCCCGCGCCGCCCCCGCCCCGTCCTGCTGACGGTGTGCGGCCTGGTGCTGGGCACCCTGGCCGGCGGCGGCGTCGGCTACGCCGTGCAGGCGCAGCGCCCGCCCACGCCGCTGCCGCCGCTGCAGGTCGCCCGCCCGTCCTACCCGGCCGCCGTGGTCGACCCGACCGCCTTCGCCGCCGAGCAGCCCCGGCCGCTGGCCATCGACGGTGACCTGCTGAAGCTGCTGATGAGCGCCCCGCAGGGCAGCGGCCCCTGGGGCGACTACCCGGACAAGCCGTCCTGGGTGTCGGTCGGCGAACTCGCCGAGCGCGCCGGCAACTCCGTGCGCGAGTTCAAGGACCTCAACTCGCGCGGCTTCCGGCGCGCGGCCGAGGTCGACTGGAAGAAGGACGACGTCAAGTACCGGGTCTCGCTGATCCAGTACGCGCCGGAGAACGCGAGCGAGGCGAAGCTCCGCGCCTCCCTCTCCCACCTCCTGTCGTTCGCCGACGGCGCCAACGGCGGTTACAAGGTGGAGGACCAGCCCAGCCGCTGGGCCGAGACCACCGACCAGTACTACTACGGCGTCGCCGTCGCCCAGCGCGGCACGGTGCTGATGTCGGTCGAGGTCTTCGGCACCAAGCCGGTGAACCCCGACGTCGTGAAGGACCTCGCCAAGCAGCAGTGGGAGCGACTGGCATGACCGAGAACACCGTGACCGGGGCCGAGCACCCCGTGCAGGCCCCGGCCGCCGCGCCCGCCGTCGAGCCCGCGGCCGAGCAGCACCCGGCCGCCGTTGAGCAGGCCGGTGCCGCCGAGCAGCACCCGGCCGCCGCCCGCCCCGCCTCCCGCCGCCTGCTGCGCGCGGGCGCCGCGACCGCCGCGGCGGCCCTGGCCGGCGTGGCCATCGGCATCGGCATCATCAAGACCCAGTACGACGACCCGGCCCCGGCCGTCGCCGCCGGGCCGTCCGCCGCGCCCGCCGCCCCCAGCCCCACCGCGACCCCGTTCGGCGCCAAGTCCAACGGCAACCACTTCGGTTCGCTGCGCGACCTGCTGCTGCCCGTCCCGGCCGGCTACGAGCTGGGACCCGACCAGGGCGGCTACGGCAACGACACCGAGCTCGGCGCCGAGCAGCTCTCCGACGAGCTGGACGCCGAACTCCAGCAGATCCCCAAGGACAAGCGCGACAAGCTCCGCTCCTACTGGGACGGCCTGCACGTCAAGGCCACCGGCGTGCGCACCTACCGCACCAGCGGCGACGACCTGGTCATCGGCCTGAAGCTGCGCCAGTTCAACCAGCAGGAGGTGCAGAAGCTCAACGAGTACACCGCGGTCTTCACCGGCGACACCGGCCTGTTCCGGATCGGCCCGGAGGTCCCGGGACACCCCGAGGCGCACTGCTACCTGATGCCGGCCCCGCCGTCCGCGCCGATCGACTACCTGGAGTGCTCGGCCGCCGAGGGCGACCTCCTGGTGGTGATGAACGCCGAGGGCGTGGCACCGCTGCCCAAGGACAAGATCGTCGCCCTCTTCACGATGCAGCTCGACCGTCTCGCCAGCCCGGGAGCGTCCGCATGACCGACCACGCCACCCCGCCGCAGCCGTCGCCCCAGCCGCCGTCCGAGCTGCCCCCGCCCCCGGCCCTCGCACCCCTCGGCACCTCCGAGGTCATCGGCACCGCCCCGCAGGCCCCCGCGGCCCCCGAGACGCCCGAGGAGCGCGAGGCCCGCCTCGCCCGGCGCACCCGCCGTCGCCGGGCCGCGCTGCGCTGGAGCACCGCCACCCTGGTGTTCGCCCTCGCCGGCACCGGCGCCGCCCTGGCCGTCACCGCCCCGGAGCGCACCGACATCCCCGGCCTGGCCACCGCCAGCGACGGCCGCTACACCTTCCCGCCGCTGGCGCTGCCGCCCCTGCCCGCCGGCAAGAGCGCCCCGGACCCGAAGGGCAAGGGCCTGCACCAGGCGGACCTGCGCCACCTGCTGCTGCCCACCCCCAAGGAGGCCGGCGGCCCGCTGACCGCCCCGACCTTCCCCGCCCCGAGCGCGCCGCCCTCCGCCGGCCCGTCCGCGAGCGCCTCCGCCGGTGCCTCCGCCTCAGCCCCGGCGAGCGCGTCGGCGAGCGCGACGGCGTCCCCCGCCCCCTCCGCGACGGGCCCGGCGCCCGCCGACTGGGTGCCCTGCGACGCCGTCCTCGCCGAGCAGCAGAACCCCGCCGCGCTGGGCGCCCTGCTGGTGCAGGACGCCTGCCGCGCGGCCACCGTCCGCGAGTGGACGGCCTCGGACGGCACCCGCACCCAGATCCGGCTGCTGCGCTTCGGCTCCTCCGCCGAGTCCTGGGACGTCTTCTCCTCGCTGCGTTCGGACAGCCTGCCCAAGGCCCTGCCCGGCGTGCGGGTCGCCGCCCGCGAGGGCTGGGACGCCGTCCCGGGCATCGACCTGTCGACGAAGGAGACCTCGGTGAACGGCGCCAAGGGCACCCCGACCGCCCGCCTCGCCTACCTCTCCGCCTCCGACGTCCTGGCCGTCATCACCATGACCAACCCGGACGGCGTGCCCGCGGCGGCCTTCCGCCAGGTCGTCACCCTGCAGTCCGACCTGCTCGCCTGAGCCGCCGTCCGGCCATCTCCGGGCCGGACATCCGGGCCGGCCACCCCGCCGAGCCGACCACCCCGCGGTGGCCGGCTCGGCGGGGTGGCCGGCCCGTCGTCGGTGCGGGGTGCCACGATGCCGGGGCCGACGGCCGTGACCCGACGAAAGGCGGTGCGGTTCCGCCGTGTCCGAGCCCTACTCCGCGATGGCCCGCCTCCGCCTCTCAGCTGGCCGGTGAGCGCCTCGGCGAGGGCATCGCGCTTCTTGACCAGGCTCCCGCGGGCCAGGTCGGCCAGTGCGCGAGGGCTGCGCTCGCCGCCGATCAGGGCCTCCGGCATCACCCGTGCGGAGACTCCGAAGAAGAAGGGCTTCCAGTAGTTGCCGGTGGCCTCCATGACCTCACCCTCAAGACCGTCAACCTGCCCAGGGTCAAGGGCTTCGTCCTGCAACCCAGGAGGTGGGTCGTGGAGGGGTCCATTTCGTGGCTGATGCGGGCCCGCAGAAACCGCCGCGACTACGAACGAACCACCTCCCACGCCGAGGCCCACCTCACCTGGACCTCCATCGCCCTGATGACCCGCCGCCTCACCCGCCCCGTCCCCGGCACCTGGCGCGAACCCCGGCCTCCGCCCTTCGCCCCACCACCGTTCAGGCTTCGGCTGCAGCCCTTCACCATCCGCCTGGCAGCCTCGCCCCGCCAAGCCGTGGGTGACCGTTGAACCCGGTCGCGGCCGGCCGGGTCGGTCCCGTCGCCGCCGAGCCCCGCCGGCCGCGCAAGCGGAACGCCCGGCCGGGGAAGCCCCGGCCGGGCGTTCTGGCCGAACCGTCGTGGTCCGGGCGAGCGTGTGGCCCCGGGGCTCGCTGGATCCGGTGTCAGGAGAAGACGACGGAACGGACCTTCAGGCGCACACCGAGGATCTTGCCGGGGTTCATGACGTAGTAGACGTCGCCCTCGCAGTTGAAGTCCAGGAACACGGTGGCGGTCGAGAGGGTGAGGTTCCTGGGCGAATGGCCCGGCTCCTCGTCCGTGGCGCCGGGCAGGTTGAGACACTCCTCGCTCGGCGGGTCGGTCAGGCCGTAGGGAAGGCCCGGGCCGACCTTGTACAGGAACTCGCCGGTGGCGGCGCTGGCGGAGGTGGGGACGGTGAACAGGAGGGCTCCGGCGCTGACGGCGGCGACCGTGGCGATGCGAAGGCGCTTGGCAGAACGACGCATGGCTGAACCTTTCAGGAAGGACCGGGGGATCGGCCCACGGTCACGGTAAGTCGCCGGTCCATCACGGAACCAGATGTCCGACAGTAATCCATTCGGGTGGTTTCGGGCGGCCGTTGCAACGTTCCGCTGCACCCGTCGAGAGCTCCGTCACCGCCGAAGGGCGCCACGCGCCGCCGGAGGTGACGCGGCCACGGCCACCCGCGTGCCTTCTTGCGTCACGGAAACCGTCTCCAGCCGCAACCGCACACTCCAAGGACGGTCACTCCATCGGAGTACCAGCTCCTCCCGCCCTGCCCGGCCGGGCTACCGGCATCCACCCGGCCCACGTCCGATCCGGACCTCCGGGGCCGTGCCGCCCGCAACGCCCGACAACTTGTGACTACCTGTGACCGAGCCTGAATCCCACACCCGCCCGCCTGTAGGGCCGGTGCCGGTGACCGGACGGGCGGGGCGTCAGCGCAGGCCGCCGGAGGCGAGGATGACGTCCCCGGTGATCCAGCGCGCGTCCTCGGACGCCAGGAAGGCCACCAGCGGGCCGTAGTCGTCCGGGGTGCCCGTGCGGCCCAGCGGGGTGTCGGCGATCGCCTGCGCCTCCTGGGC
The DNA here is from genome assembly GCF_044768035.1 of Kitasatospora sp. NPDC101176. Lineage (NCBI taxonomy): Bacteria > Bacillati > Actinomycetota > Actinomycetes > Kitasatosporales > Streptomycetaceae > Kitasatospora > Kitasatospora sp. NPDC101176. Next base: position 185,882 of record NZ_JBIWPA010000003.1, on the reverse strand, counting down.
GGAGCCGGGGAATCCCATGGCCCGGGTGCCCTCGGTGTCCGACGGCCCGGGCATGATCGCGTTGACCCGGATGCCGCGCGGGCCCAGCTCCTTGGCCGCCACGACGGTGAACGCGTTGACGGCGCTCTTGGACGCGACGTAGAGCGAGGCGTACGGCGGGTGGGTGAGGGTGCCGGCCGTCGAGACGTTGATGATCGACGCGGCGTCGACGTCGTCCTGCGCGGCCAGGGCCTGCGTGGTGAGGATGGTGCCCAGCAGGTTCGTGGTCAGCTCGCGCTGGAACTCCTCCTCGGTGATGGCCGACAGCGGGGCGAAGGCGGCCACGGCCGCGTTGTTCACGAGCACGTCGACCGGCCCGTACTCCTCGCGCGCACGGTCGAACAGGTCGCGCACGTCGCCGCCGCGGGCCACGTCCGCCCGGACCGCGATCGCCCGGCCGCCCCCGGCGGTGATGTCCGCGACGACCCGCTCGGCGCCCGTCGCGTCCTCCCGGTAGTTCACCACGACGGCGGCGCCGGTCCGGGCCAGCGTCTTGGCGATCCCCGCGCCGAGACCCTTCGACGCTCCCGTGACGATCGCCGTACGGGCGTTGTTGCTGCTCACAGTGACTCCTCGAACGTTGGTGCCTGCGGAAGTCACCGTAGGAAAGCTGGTTACTGCAGGGAAGTACCTACTTTTTTGTAAGCTCATGAGGTGATGGAAACTCAGCACGTCGCGACGGCCGCCCGACTCCTGGCCCACGACACCTTCGACAACAAGTGCGCGCTCAGGCCGATCATGGACCAGACGACGAGCCGCTGGGCGACACTGATCATCTCGGCCCTCGTCACCGGCCCGCACCGCTTCGCGCAGCTGCACCAACGCGTCGGCGGCATCAGCCAGAAGATGCTGTCGCAGAACCTCAAGGCCCTGGTCCGGGCCGGGCTCGTCGACCGCGAGGTCGCGCCCACCGTCCCTCCCCAGGTCACCTACGCCCTGACGGAACTCGGCGTCGGCCTGGCCGGGCCGCTGACCGAACTCATCCAGTGGTTCGGCCGGCACGGGGACGAGCTCCTCGCCGCCCAGGAGCACTACGACCGGCAGCAGGCGTCGCCGACCGCGTGACGGGCCGCTCCCGGAACCGCCGGAACGCCTCCCGGGCCGGCCAGTGCGGTCGCGGGCCGGCGGGGAAGCCGCCCCGGTGACCGTCCGTCACCCGGGTGACGGTGCGCCACCGCCGTCCGGCCGCCGGGCCGCCGGTGCGTCATGGTCCCGTCGGGGTGTCCGGGGCCTGGTCCGGTGTGCGGTCGGGGCGCAGGGCCGCGGCCACGCCGCAGGCCGCCGCGGCCAGGCCCAGCAGGGCGAGGGGCCGGGACCACTCGCCCGCCGCGGTGGGGGCGAAGGCCACCGGCAGGACCAGCAGGGCGGCGCCGACGGCGGCCGCCGCGGCGAAGGGGCGGACGGTGCGGCGCCGGGGGCCGAGCGCGTCGAGCAGCAGCAGGTAGCCGGTGAGCAGGACGGTCACCGCGAGCGCCCGCCACAGCGGCGGCTCGCCGAGGGCGGCGAACAGGACGGCCGCGGTGGGCAGGAGGGTGGTGCGGGCGGCCGTCAGGCGCGCGGGCCAGGTCACCGGGTGGGCGGCCGCTCCCTCCGGGGCGGGCACGGCCGCCCAGAGCGCGCCGACGGCGACGGCCGCGACGCCGATCGGCCCGAACCGGGCGGTCAGCGTGCCCTCCCCGGTGCTGGCGGCGGCGAGGGCGAGGGCGGTGCCGGTGCCGCGCAGCGCGGCGGACTCGAGCCGCGGGGCCCAGGCGGCCCGGTCGGTCCACCCGCTCCACCCGGTGGACGGGCCGGTGCGGGGGCGGGGGGCCGGTGCGGCCACCGTGCGCCGCACCGGCGGCTTCGGGGCCCGCCCGCCCGCCGGGCCGTGCACCGGCCTGCCGACGGGCCGGCCGGTGGGCCTGCTGCTGGGCCTGCTGGTGGGCTCGTTCACCGGGCCGCTCCCGTGATCCGGCGGCGCAGCAGCGGCGCGAGGGCGAGGTCCAGCGTCCGGCCCGGGGTGTGGCGCACCACCGGGATGCCGCGGCCGCGCAGGGTGGCGCGCATCGCCTCGCGTTCGGCGTGCCACAGGCGCAGCGCGAGGGCGTCGGTCTCGTCGTCGGGGTGCGTCGCCGGTTCGCCGACCGGGATCTCCACCACGACGAGCGGGTTGCCGCGTTCGCGGACCTGGCCGAGGACGTCGAGGATGCGCTGGTCGGCGAGCGGGGTGAAGGCGTAGACGAGGGCGTGGGCGGGCAGGGCCGCGAGCGGCAGGGGCGGGAGGGTGCCGTGCCGGGGGCGGTCCTGACGGACCTCCAGCACGCTCTCGACCATCCGGTAGAACTGCCGGTCCCCGCCGGCGGCGGTGAGCCGGCGCAGCTGTCCGCCGACGGCGACCAGGCCGATGCGGTCGTGGCGGCGCAGGTAGGCGCGGGTCAGGCCGGTGGCGGCGCGCAGGGTCTCGTCGAGGCTGCGCAGCCCGGTGGTGGCGTCGTGGAAGTCGGCGAGGGTGTCCAGCAGGACGACGGCGTCGGCGGCGCGTTCGGCGGCGAACTGGTTGATCTGGACGGCGTCGCGGCGGGTGGTGGACGGCCAGTGGATGCGCCGCTGCCGCTCGCCGGGCACGTGGGGGCGCACGCCGACGACCTCGACGCCGGCGCCCTCGTGCGCGGTGGTGTGCTCGCCGATCCGCTCGGGCAGGCGCACCGGGATCGGGGTCAGGTGGGCGGCGCCGGGGACGGGGAAGACGTCGACGGTGCCGAGGTCGGTGCGCAGGGTGCGGCGGGTCAGGCCGCCGGCGTCGGGCACGTCGAGGTCGAGGACGCCCAGGTGGCGCCGGCCCCAGCTGTCGGCGCGCAGGACCAGGTCGACGCCGGTGGTGGTGACGGTCAGGGCGTCCAGGGACAGGCCGGGGCCCAGGGCCACGACGGGTTCCAGCGCGCCGATCCGCCCGTCGTGGTGGACGGCGACCCGCACGGTGACGGGCTCGCCCTCGAAGCAGCGCGCCGGCCGGGTGGTGCTCTCGGCGGACAGCCGGGTGGGGCGGCTGCGCCCGGGGGCGGCGAGGGCGAGCAGGACGGCGGGTGCGGCGGCCAGGGCGAGCAGCCAGGCGTGGCCGGTGGCCAGGGCGGCGAGGGCCGCGGCGGTGGCGACGGTGAGCAGGCGCAGGGTCTGCTCGCCGGCGCGCCAGTGCGGCGGGGGCGGGCTGTCGGGCAGGCCGGCGGCGTGGGCCCGGGCGCTGCGGGCGGCGGCCAGCGCCTGGGCGCGCAGGGTGGCGCGGTCCGGGGCGGGGGCGGCTGTGGCGGGCGTTGCGGAGGCGGGGCTCCCGGGGCGGTCCGGGTTCACGGGGTGACCGCGCGGGGCAGGGTCTGCGGTGCCGGGACGGAGCCGACCAGGCGCGCCACCACGTCGTCCGCCTCGATCTGGCGCACCCACAGTTCCGGCTTGAGCGTGATGCGGTGGGCCAGGGCGGGGACGGCGAGCGCCTTGACGTCCTCCGGGGTGAGGTAGTCGCGGCCCTCCAGCATGGCGCGGGCGCGGGCCAGTTGGATCAGCGCGAGGCCGCCGCGGGGCGAGGCGCCGACCTGGATCTGCTGGTCCTTGCGGGTGGCGTCGACGAGGGCGATCACGTACTCGACCAGGTCGTCGTCGACCTCGACCCGCTCCACCGCGGCCCGCATGGCGAGGAGTTCGGCCGGTCCGACGACGGTCTCCAGCACCGGTTCGGGGGCCGCCCGGTCGATCCTGGCGCGCAGCATCGCCGCCTCGGTGGCGGGGGAGAGGTAGCCCATCCGCACGCGCAGCAGGAAGCGGTCGAGCTGGGCCTCGGGCAGGGCGTAGGTGCCCTCGTACTCGATCGGGTTGGCGGTGGCGATGACCAGGAACGGGTCCGGCAGGCGGCGGGTGACGCCGTCGACGGAGACCTGGCCCTCGGCCATCGCCTCCAGCAGGGCGGCCTGGGTCTTGGGCGGGGTCCGGTTGATCTCGTCGGCGAGCAGCAGCCGGGTGAACAGCGGGCCGGGCCGGAACACCATCTCGCCGGTGCCGCGCTCGTAGAACGGGGCGCCGGTGACGTCCGAGGGCAGCAGGTCGGGGGTGAACTGGATCCGGCGGAAGTCGAGGCCGAGGGCGGTCGCGAAGGAGCGGGCCAGCAGGGTCTTGCCGAGTCCGGGCAGGTCCTCGATCAGGACGTGCCCGCCGGCCAGGGCGCCGAGCATGACCAGGCGCAGCGCCTCGGGCTTGCCGACGACGGCCCGTTCGATCTCCGCGACGACGGCGCGGGCGAGCTCCCCGGCCTTCTGCGGGGTGAGCACGGGGGCGGCCCCCGGGGCGGCTTCGGGGGCGGCTCCGGGGTCGGTTTCCCGGTGACCGGGACCGGCGGGGGCGGTGGCTGCGGTGGTGTCGGCAGGGCTGGACGGGGCGGGCATGGCTCTCCTGCGGAAACGATGCGGTGGGTGGTGGGCCCGGGGCCGGGTCCGTGGGGCGCCGGCCCCGGCGGGTTCAGGTCACAGCGACTCGAGCCGGTCGACGAGGGCGCGCAGGACCGCTGCCGGCAGGGGCCCGGCCGGGGCCGGCGCCGCGGGGTCGATCCACGGCCACAGCCGGGGCCCGAGGAGTTCGGCGGCCCGCTCGCGGTCGGCCGGCAGGTGCACGCCGTGGCCCTCCGCGAGCCGGACGGCGTACAGCCGCTGGAGACGGGTGCGCAGCGGAGCGGTGTCGCCCTGCGGGTCGAGGCCCTGGCCGACGGTCCAGCGCCAGTCGCCGAGGCCGGGCTCGTAGGCCTCCAGCTGCCGCGGCCGGCGGCGCAGGGGGGAACCCGTCGTGCCCGCGCCGGCCACGTGGCGGGCGGTGAGCAGGGCGGCGGCGGCCAGCAGCACGGCCCCGGCCCCGGCGCCGGGCCAGCCGCCGACCAGGGCGCACAGGACCTCGGCGAGGACGGCGGGGACGGCCAGTTCGAGCAGGCTGTGGCGCACCGAGCCCGGTACGGCGATCCCGCCCTCGGCCCCGCCGTCCGGCTGCCCGTTCTGCCCGGCCGCTCCGGCCTGCCCGGCCTCTCCGGTGCGTCCGGTGTGTCCGGTGCGTCCGATCGTGGGTTCGCCGCTCATCGGTTCCCTCCCGGTGCGCCCGCTGCGTCCGCCGCCGCCGTCGCGCCCGCCCCGGCGGTGGGGGCGGCGTCCGCCCCGGCCGGGTCGGTGGCCGCGAGCCGGGCGGCGATGGCGTCCAGGGCGGTGCGGGCCCGGCGCACCCGGGCGTCGTCCATCGGGTGGGTCGAGTACCGGGCCTCCCGGAACAGTGCGGTGAGCGCCCGGGCCGCGCCGGGGTCGACCCGGTCGTCGGACAGGGCGCGCTCCAGCAGCTCCGTCGGGCTCTCCCAGGCCTGCCGGGGCAGTCCGGAGGCGGCCAGCGAGCCCTCCATCGCCGCGTAGCAGGCGATCACCGCCGCCCGGGCGTCGTCCCCCTCCAGCGCCCTGCGGCCGGAGGCGACGGCCTCGGCGAGGGCGGCCTCGGGGCCGGCCGGCGCGGTGGGCAGCGGCGGGGTCGCCGGGCGGCGGTGGATGCGCAGGTGCCGCAGCGCCCGCACGAGGACGAACACGAAGGCGGCGACCGCGGCCAGGGCCAGGGAGCCGACCAGCACCACGAACAGCACGCCGAACCCCGGGTCGTCCGCCGGCTTCACCGGGGGCGGGGGCGGGGTCGGGGTCGGGGAGAGGTCCGGGAGCGGCAGCGGCGGCGGCAGCTGGGGCGCGTCGAGTGCCGCGGGCGCGGTGCGGCCGTGCAGGACCAGCAGCAGCACCGGCACCGCGGCGGCGGCCAGCGGCAGCAGGACCATGGCGGCCTCCCGCAGCCGTTCGGCCCGCGGCGTCGGCCCGGCCAGGTGGCGCACCTCCTCGCGGAAGCGCACGGCGAACCGTCCGACCAGGGCGGCCCAGCCGATCCCGATCAGCACCACGAAGCCGACGGCGCCCACCGGCCCGGTGGCCGCCGTGCCCAGCAGTCCGCCCTCGGGGCGCAGCGCCGCCGCGGCCGTCAGCAGTCCGGCGACGACCAGCAGCGCGGCCACGTGCCGGCCCCCGGGCCCGCGTGTGCGGCCCATGTGAACCCCCCGGTTCCCCCTCGTGGCGCGCTTCCCGGCGCGCCGGTCCTGCAGCGTCGCACACCGACCGTCACGGTGTCACCTGCCGTCACTCCCGTCACCGCCGCCCCACCGGTCCGGCCCCGGCCCCGGTGCGGGGCCTGCGTAAGGATCCGGGTACGGGCCGGGGCGCGGGGTCTCAGCCGGTGGTCTGCCCGGGCCGGCCCGGCACCCACAGCGGCACCGGGGTGCCGCACGGCATGGACCGGGCGGCCTCCGCCTCCAGCCACTGTTCGGCCCGCCCCGGGTCCCCGTCGCACAGGTCGACCAGCGCGGCCGCCGCGATCCGGGCGCAGGACAGCATGAGCGCCAGGGCGTCCTGGCGGTGGTGGTGCTCGCGCACGTACGCCTCGGCCCGCTCGTCGATGCGCCGCCCGTGGGCCTCCCGGTCCGCCACCGCGGCGGGCCCGTCCTCGGCCCAGGCGGCCTGCACGCCGTGCCAGACCAGGGCCAGCGCCGCCGGCTCGGCCGGGTGCGCCACCTCCTCCCGGCGGGCCTGCTCCCGGGCCTCGGCGGAGCGTCTGCCCAGCCACTCCAGCGCCTGCGCGCCGTCCCCGTGGCGGGCCCGCAGGACCAGCTCGCCCGCCCGGTAGGCCACCGAGCGCAGCACCTCTCCCGCGGGCACCCGGAGCCCGGGCGCGGCCGAGCCGCCGAAGGCCAGCCACGCGTCCGCGAACGAGGCCGCCCGCACCCGCCCCAGCCAGCCCGGCGCCCCCGAGGCCCCGTCCTGCCACTCCTGCGTACCCAGACGAACCAGGCCCACGGCGGCGAGCCGCACCGCGTCCCCGTCCAGGCCGAGCAGCCTTCCACTCCTCACCACACACCCCCACCAGCGGTCATCAACCCGTGACGGCACATCCCACCACAGAGGGACGCGGACGAACTAGAGCGGGTGGCGGTGCGATTTTTCACCCCCCGCATCCGGGCCGCCCGACCGGGGGCCCGGCGGGGGCCTGCCGATCCCGCCGCCCCGGCCGCCGGGCGCGTGCCCGGGGACGGGGGCCCGCCACGGTGGCGGCGGTCATGGCAGGGGCGGTGAACGGGGGCGCGTGCAGCGGTGGCAGCGGGGTGCGGCCGTGACCTGGGCGGTCCTGGTGGCCGGGGGCGGCGCCGGGGTGCTGCTCCTCGACGACGGCGCCGAGAGCACCCCGCAGCCGGCCCCGCCGGCCACCCCGGCCGTCCGCATCCCGCCCGTCCGAACCCCGTCCGTCCATGCTCCGGGCGACCCCTGCAGCGGCCCCGACGTGATCTGCGCCGTCACCGTCCTGCCGGCGCCCTGACCACCCCGCCGACCGGGGGACGCTGCGGCGGGTGCGCCGCCGGGGCGCGGTGACGCAGCGTCAGGCGTGCTCTCCTCGACGGGCACCCGGCCATCGCCGACCCGCAGAGGAGAGACCATGCCCCGTCAGACCCGAACCGCCCGGCGCCCGCGCGCCGCAGGACGCGCCGCTGCCGCCGCCGCGGCCTGCGCCGCCCTGGCCCTGGTGGCCGCCACCCCGGCCGTCGCCGTCGCCCCACCGCTGTCCGACCCGCGGATCATCGCCCACTTCGACCTGGCCCAGGGTCAGCAGCCGGAGAACATCGCCCTCGAACCCGACGGCTCCGCCGACCTCACCCTGTCCTTCGCCCGCCAGATCGCCCGGGTCGACCCGGCCGGGGCCCTCACCGTCCTCGCCACCCTGCCCGCCCCCGCCCACCCGAACACCCCGCTCCTGGGCGCCGCGATCGTCACCGGCATCGCCCGCGCCCACGACGGCACCCTCTACTTCGGCTACGCCACCGGCACCGACGACCTGCACGGCATCTGGCGGCTGTGCCCGGGCGGGACGCCCGAGCGGATCGCCGCCCTGCCCGTCACCGGCTTCCCCAACGGCCTGGCCCTCGACGAGCACGAGGGCCGCCTCTACACCGCCGACTCCGCGCTCGGCGTGGTCTACGCGGTACCGGCGGCCGGCGGCCCCGCGACGACCTGGTCCGACGACGCGCTGCTCAAGCCCGTCACCGCGTTCGGCGCCAACGGCCTGAAGGTGCACCACCACGCCGTCTGGGTCGGCAACACCGACACCGGCGAGCTGCTGCGCATCCCCGTCCGCCGGGACGGCTCGGCCGCGCCCGCCCGCGTCCACGCCGCCGGCCTCGACGGCATCGACGACTTCGCCTTCACCGGGCACGGCGACGACCTGATCGCCGCCCTGAACGCGCCGAACGAGGCCGTCGAGGTGACGGCGGACGGCAGCCACCACACCGTCCTGACCGGCGCCGACGGCCTGTCCAACCCGACCTCGGTGGCGGTGCGCGGCGGGACGGTCTACGTCCCCAGCGCGGCCTACTTCACCCGCACCGACCCCAACCTGCTCCTCGCCGACCTGTACCGGTAGGGCCCGGCGGCCGGGGCCGCGTACGCGGGGAGGGTGTTCGGCAGCGGAGCCGGACACCCTCCCCGCCCGCACTCCACGGGCAGACCGTCGATCTGCCGGGCCGCCGCCCGGGCACGGCGCCCGGGGCGGGCCGCCCGGACGCCGGTGTGAACGGCGCCGTGCAGCCGAGGAGTTCACCGTGACCGTCACGGATCCGTCCGTCCCGACTGTCCCGCCCGCTGCGCCCGTCCACCCGTCCGCCCGCTGCGCCGGATCCCGGCCGGCTCCCCGGCGGCGCCGCGGCCGCCGACCCGTGACCGGGCGTCAGGCCCGGACCGGCTGCGGCCGGAACCGGGTGGCGCGGAAGTACACGGCGGTCACGCACGCCTCGAAGGCGGCGACGGCGAGCAGCGCGGGCCCGGCGCCCGACCGCAGCAGCAGCGCGCCGAGCGCCCCGCCGACGAACATCCCGAGGACGGTGGCGCTGCGCCGGGCCCGGACGAGGACCAGGCGCGGGGACGGCGCGGTGTGGATCGACAGCACGTCCGCCAGCAGCTTGACCAGGGTGATCTGCGCGACCGTGGTCGGCATCTCGGGGACCCCGGCCTCCAGCATTCCGCGGCTGCGCCACCCCATGGCGCCCGCGACCAGCGCGGCGACGAGGGCCTCGGCGCCGCCGGGCAGTGCACCGGTGCCGCCGACCGCGGTGGCGTAGCCGCCGGCGGCGGCGAGGGCCGCGGCCTCGGCGGCGAGGACCAGGACGAGCCAGCGCCGCCCCCGCCCGCTGGCCCGGGCGATGACGGTGTTGGCGGCCGCGGCCCCGATCACGAAGGAGGCCACCGCCTCGGCGGGGCGGGCGACCGGGATTCCGGCGGTCTGCGCGGCCCCGAAGCCGAGCAGCAGGACGTTTCCGGTGGCCAGGGCGGCGAAGGCGTGCCCGAGGCCGAGGAAGGTGACGGCGTCGACCGCGCCCGCGCTCACGGTCAGGGCGGACATCACCAGGCTGATGCGGACCTGGCTCCGGGTGGGATCGGCGGGCACGCCGTCAGTGTGCCCGGGGCGCCGGCCCCGTACGGGCCGTGACACACCGGCCGCGGGTGGCGCGCGGCCGGCGGGGGCGGCCTACGGGGCGTCGCCGCTCAGGACGTCCCCGCGGCGTCCCCGTCGACGCCACCCGCCGCGCGCTGGGCGTCGAGGCGGCCGTGGGCGTCGGCCCAGGAGATCGGGAGCTGCTCGACGGGGGTCTGCCAGAAGGTGAAGGTGGACTCCCGCATGGTGCCGCGCAGGCCCCGCATCACGCTGCGGTGGGGTTCGGCGGCGGCGAAGGCGTCGAGGGCCTCGCGGCTCTCCCAGGCGGACAGGGTGTAGAAGGTCCGGCGCAGCGGGCGGGCGATCAGGGAGCCGCCGAGGGCGCCGGGGGAGCGGCGCAGCTGGCGCCAGACGGTCATCGACCGGGCGAAGAAGCGCGGGACGTCGGACAGCGACCGGACCTCGAACCGGGAGGCCATGACGATCGCCGAGGTGCCGGGGGTTGCCGGGTTCGGGGCGGTCCAGGGCAGCGTGGGCATGGCTGTCGCTCCTCGGGGAGGGGTCGGCGCCACATTGGGTAGTGGCACTATCTATGTTAGACAGTACCGGTATCCAAAAGCCAGGGGAGAACGCGCCCCGAGACGACGAAGCCAGAGGAAGGCCGGTGCAGCAGTGCGCATCTCCGAACTGAGCCGCCGCAGCGCAGTCCCGACCGCGACCATCAAGTACTACCTGCGCGAGGGCCTGCTGCCGCCCGGCCGCGCCACCGCCGCCACCCAGGCCGAGTACGACGAGACCCACCTGCGCCGCCTGCGCCTGGTGCGCGCGCTGATCGGCCTGCGCGGACTGAGCGTCAGCGCCACCAAGGAGATCCTCGGCGCGGCCGCCGCCCACGCGGGGGAACGCCACCAGGTCCTCGGACTCGTCGTCGGCGCCCGCCCGGCCGACGAGGACGCGCCACCACCGGCCCCCGCCCCCGGCGCCGCCGAGGTGGACGCCCTGATCGACGGACTCGGCTGGGAGGTCTCCGCACACGCCCCCGCCCGCGCCGTCCTCGGCGAGACCCTGGAGACCCTGCGCTCCCTCGGCGAGGAGGTCTCCCCGGACGCCCTGCGCGGCTACGCCGCCCTCGCCGAACGCACCGCCGCCCTCGACCTCGACCAGCTCGACCCCGACGCCGACCCCCTCGACCAGGCCGAGAGCGCCCTGCTGCGCACCATCCTCTTCGAACCCGCCCTGCTCGCCCTGCGCCGTCTCGCCCAGGAGAACGAGTCGGCCCGTCGCAACACCTGACCGCCTGTGGGAAGGCCGGCTGCCGCAGGGCGGGGTGCCAGGGGCCGGGCCGTCAGGGGCCGGGTGCCAGGGGCCGGGCCGTCAGGCGGCCGGGGGCGGGCTCCAGGAGGGGGCGCGACCGGTCAGGGTGAGCAGGCGCTCCATCGGGGTGGCGGCGGACGCGGCGACGGGCGGGCCGAACAGGCCGGGGAGGCCGTCCGGGTGGGCCTCGGCGACCGTGCGCACCCAGGCCGTGGCGGAGCCGATCGCCGGGGCGAGGGCCGGCAGGTCGCCGGGGAAGCGCTGCCCGGTGGCCACCGCGAGGTCCCAGCCGTGGACGAGCACCTCGTCGATCGCGGCGGCCCCCGCGACCTCGGCCGGCATCTCGCCGCCGCCCACCGTCGCGGTGCCCGTCCAGGCCCCGGCGGGCTGCCAGGCCTCCGCCAGGGCGGCGAGCCGGGCGGGCAGGCTCTCGCGCCAGTCCCGGTCCAGCCGGGTGGCGTCCGGCACGCGGGCCCCGCCGCCGTCGGCCCGGACGGTCTTGGCCGCGGCGTCGTGGAACGCCTCGCTGAGGCCGGCGAGGTGGTCCAGCAGTTCGCCGACGGTCAGCGGGCCGCAGGGGGTGGGGGCGGTCAGCTGGTCGTCCCGCACGCCGCGGACCAGGCCGGCCACGACGGCAGTGGTTGGGCGCAGGTCCGTCCGCATCCCGGCCTCCCCGGGGGAAGGTGTCGTCATCGGTGCTCGCTCCTCGGGTGGACGGGCGGGCGGGGCAGGGCCGTCAGGCGGCGGGTAGGCCGGCGTAGGCCCGTATCGCGGGGCGGTCCTGCGGCAGCCCCCAGGCCCTCAGGATCTCCAGGAAGTTGCCCCACCGCCAGGTGGGTTCGTCGAGGCCGGCCAGGGTGCGGACCAGGCGCCGGCGGCGTTCGTCCAGCTCGGAGAAGGGCGGCAGCGGCCCGGGGCGCGGCGGGCCGAACGCCAGGCGCAGGGCCGCCGCGGTGACGGCGAAGGCCGCGGGGCCCGAGGTCCTGGCCAGGCCGTCGACGACCGCGTCCAGGGCCTCGTCGGGGTGGTCGGCGGCGAGCAGGGTGAGCGAGGCGGCGGCGTAGCCGCGCAGGTCCCCCTCGTGGAAGGCGACGCCGGGCGCGCCGGGCTCCGGGGGCGCGGCCTCGGCGGCCGTCAGCTCGGTGAGCACCGCCGCCCCGAGGCCCCGGTCGGCCGTTCCGGTACCGGCTGCTGGCGTGCCGGTGGCCGTGGGGGTGCTCGTGAGGCGGGCGAGGGCGACGGCGGCCGCCCAGCGCAGCAGCCCGTCGGGGGAGGCCAGGAAGGGGCGCAGACGCGGCACGAGCGGGGCGTCGCCGAGCAGCCCGACGGCGACCAGGGCGGTGGCGGCGACGGAGGAGTCCGGCCCCCCGGCTCCTTCGCCCCCGGAGCCGTGGGCGTCCAGCAGGGCGAGCAGGAGCGGCAGCGTGTGCGGGGCCTGCTCGGGGAACCAGGCCAGCAGGTACGCCGTCGCCGCGCGCACGCCCGCGTCCCCGTCCGCCAGCAGTGCGGCCAGCCGCGGCACCTCGGTGCGGACGGCGTCGTAGGCGCCGAGCTCCGCGTCCACCGAGCGCAGGTGCTCGTCGGGGTCGAACGTGCGGCGCCGGAACTCCCGGACGCGGCGCTCGCCCTCGTCGGGGGCCGCGGCGACCCAGGCGTCGAGCTCGGCGAGGACCGCCGCCCCGTCCTTCGCCGCCAGTTCGGCCCGCTCGTGGCGCCACTGTGCGATCGCCACCCCCGCGGGCAGGTGCGCCTCGTCGTAGCCGATCGCCAACGAGGCCAGCAGGCCGAGGACTTCGGCCCGGCCGGGCAGTGCGGAGTCCACGGCCAGCCGGGCCAGGAAGGGCACCGCGACGGCCGAGGCCGGGTAGCGGCTGCCCTGGTGGAAGATGTTGCCGTACAGGGCGCCGAGCGCCCGGCCGCGTTCGTGCTCCTCGGGCCCGCACAGGGCGCGCAGCAGCCCCGGTACGTCGCCCGCCCCGCCGTAGGCGTGGTCGAGGCCGGCCCAGTCGATCGCGTCCAGGCCGTCCAGGGGATCCGTGGTCGTGCTCCTCATGCCCGGCACTGTGCCACGAGGCACTGACATCCGACCCGCCGTCATCCCGCCGGACCGCCCGGGGGGTCGACGGCCCCGTCAGGCGGCGGCGCGGTCGGTCACCCGGTCGGCGGCCCGGTCGGCGGCGTGGTGCCAGGCGGCGGTGACCGCGGCGTGGGCGGTGGCGGTGGCGGCGGCCGGGTCACCGGTCAGCCGCAGCGGGGCGCCGAGGTGGACGTGCAGGGCCGGGCGGCGGACGGGGGCGGTGGCCAGGCCGGCGAGCTGCTTGAGCGCCCCGCCGGAGGTCAGGCGCCGGGAGCCGGCCTGCCCGAGCGGGACGACGGGCGCGCCGGTGGCCGTCGCGAGGCGGGCCAGGCCACTGCGGAACGGGCGGGGCGGCTGCTCGCCGGAGTCGAGGCGCCGGGGCAGGCCGCCCTCGCCGTAGATCAGCACGATCCGCCCGGCGGCGAGCGCCTCGGCGGCCCGGTCCAGGGCGTCGGCCGCGTGCGCGGTGCCGCGGTGCACGGGGATGTGGCCGTCGTGGCGCAGCAGGCGGCCGAGCACCGGCACCCGCCACAGGCCGGCCGTGGCGAGGACCACCGGCCGGGCGCCGAGCCGGTGCAGGGCGGCGAGGACGACGGCCGGGTCGCCGAGCGAGGTGTGGTTGGCGGCGACGATGCTCCCGGGCGCGAGGTCGGCGCCGGGGTCGGTGGTGATCCGCAGGGGCCCGAAGGCGGGGACGAGCAGGGCGGCGGTACGGCTGAGCATGACGGATCCTGATCCTCCGACGGTCGGATGAGCCGTCCACCAGTGTTCGCCGCCTGGCCCCGGCGCACCTGAGTACGCGTACTCAAACCGGACCCCGCCGCTCCCTCACCTGCCCGGTGCGGCGGCTTCGAGCTCCTCGACGGTGCCGGACATGACGGTGCGCAGGTGCCGCGTGAGGTGCTCGACCGGCCAGTCCCACCAGGCCAGGGCGAGCAGCCGGGTGACGTCGGGCCCGCTGAAGCGGGTGCGGATGAGCCGGGCCGGGTTGCCGCCGACGATGCCGTAGTCGGGCACGTCGTCGACGACGACGGAACCGGAGGCGACGACGGCGCCGTGGCCGATGCGCACCCCGGGCATCACCAGGGCGCCGTGGCCGAGCCAGACGTCGTTGCCGACCACGGTGTCCCCGCGGGTGGGCAGCGCGGTGATCAGGTCGACGTGCTCGGCCCAGCTGCCGCCCATGACGGGGAAGGGGAAGGTCGACGGGCCGTCCATGCGGTGGTTGGCCCCGTTCATGAGGAACCGCACCCCGGTGGCCAGCGCGCAGAACCTTCCGATGACCAGTTTCTCCGGACCGTAGTGGTGGAGGACGTTGCGGGTCTCGAACTCCGTCGCCGCGTCCGGATCGTCGTAGTAGGAGTAGTCGCCGACCTCGATCAGCGGGGACGTCACCAGCGGCTTCAGGAGGACCACGCGCGGGTGCTCCGGCATCGGGTGGAGCACGGAGGGGGCCGGCGGGACGGGACTCACGGCAGCACCACTCCGGATCGCGGGCGAGGGGGCGGGGACGCGTTCCATGCTCGCAGCTCCTGCGGTCCGGTGCCCGGGCACCGGCCGGTTCGACCCGGCGAGGGCACACGGCTGGCTGATCCGGCGGGCGGGGCGCGGGTCAGCCGGGCGGGTCCGCGCAGCGGCGCAGCACGACGCCGCGGCGGAAGCGCACCCCACCGGGCAGGTCGAAGTGCCCCTGCCGGCCGGCCACCGGGATCCGCTCGACGGCCACCCCGGCCTTGGCGGTGCAGGAGCCCGCCCGCACGGCCACCAGCCGGCCCCCGCGCACCACGGCGATGATCCCGCTGAGGTCGAACTCCACCTCGATGTCCACCGCGAGGGTGCCGACCGACACCCCGTCGACCAGCACCTTGACGCTGGGGTGGTGGACCGAGCGGATCCGGTGGTCCAGCAGTGCCACGACCTCCTCGCTGCCCGGGGCCGCGCAGGTGCTGCGCGCGGCGGCGGCGAGCGCCGCGTGGGTGCGCCAGCCGCCGGCCAGCAGGTCGATCATGTCCAGCCCCAGGAAGCCCTGGACGACGCTGGCGACCTCCTGCTCGGCGGCCCGGGCCAGCGGCCGGCCCAGGCCGGACAGGGCCTGCAGCGCCCCCTCGCGGTGCAGCGAGTCGGCGAACGGCTCCACCGCCCCCAGGAAGGTCCCCAGGGCGTACGGGTCGTCCGTCGCGACGGTCGTCACGGGGTGCTCCCTCGGTCGTCGGGCGGTTCCTCGAGGCTCTGCCGGCCCGGGTCCGGGCGCGGTTCCAGTCGGACGACCCGACCCGTCCGGGTGTCCCCGCCCCGCTCGGTCTCGGTCAGCTTCGTCTCCATGTCCCACCGGGCGCCGATCTCGGCCGTCACCCGGCCCGGCGTGCCGGACGTGCCGGAGGGCGTGCCGGACGGTGCGCCGGCCGGGCGGCGCCCGCGGACCAGGTGCCGCAGCGCGAGCGCCGCGAGGGCGGCGGTGGCGAGGGCGGCGCCGAGCACGATCCAGGTCGTGCGGTCCGACCCCGGCTGCGGGACCTGCCGGGCGACGAGGACCGGGACGGTCTGGGTGACGGCGTGGGTGTCCGCGCACTCCACCGTGATGGTGTGCGGGCCCAGGGGTGCGTCCGGCGGGATGGTGGCGCGGGCGTGGACCCGGCCCGAGCCGTCGGCCTGGATCGGGTGCGACCTGGGGCCGCCGTCCCAGGAGAGCACGACCCACGGCGGACCGCCGCCCCGCGGGCAGCCGTCCGTCGGGCCGGACAGCGAGAGCGCGGTGCCGGGGGTCGCGGTGGACGTCCCGTCGGGCTCGCGGGGGGTCGGCCCCGGCGGGGTCGGGGTGACGGGCGGGGTCGGTGCGACGGCCCGGACGCGGACGCGGGCGGTGGCCGCGATGCCCGCCTCCGACCCGCAGGCGGCCCGTACGTCGTGGTCGCCTGCGGCCGCGTCGCGGGGCACGGTGACGGCCGTGGCGAAGCCCCCGCCGCCGTCGGGCCGCCCCGGGTCGGGCAGCGGCGTGCCGTCCCAGGTCAGGGCGGCGGTGTCGCCGGCGGGGCAGGCGAAGCCGGTGCCGGTCACGGTGGTGCGCGAGCCGGCCGCGCCCTGCGGCGGATCGGCCGTCAGGGTGGCGGGTGCGACGGTGAGGACGGCGGTCGCGTCGGCCCTCGTGGCCGCGCTCTGGCAGGACGCCGTCACCGTGTGCGGGCCGGCCCCGGCCCCGGACGGGACCTTGACGGTGCCGGAGACCTGCGCGTCGCCGTCGACCGTGAGGTCGGTGAGGATCCCGGCCGGGTCGTCCCAGGTCACCACGACGGTGATCGGGCGCTTGACCTTGGAGGTCCGGCAGGCACCGAACCCGGACACCGTCACCTGCACCGTCCCCAGCTGCGGCGCGCGGGCCGGGACCAGCCCGAGGGCCGGCTGCCGGGTGCCGGACCCGGTGTCCGAAGGCGACGTCGGGGCCGGGGTCGCAGGCGAGGTCGACGGTGCGGGCGGTGTCGAGGGGGAGGGTGACGGGGTGTCCGCCCGGGCCGCGACCGCCGACACGGCGGGGAGCGCCGCCGGGACCGGGCCCGCGGCCGGGGCGAGGACGGCGAGCAGCGCGACGAGGCCGGCCGGCACCACCTTCACCAGCGACTCCGTTCGTCTCCCGGCCCCCGCGGCCCATTCTCGCCACCGCCCCGCCCACTCGCAGTGCTCCGCACACGTCCCACCCCCGTTTGCCGCCATCCCGCACTCCCACGGCCCACTCCGGGCATCCGGACGGCGCAGTGGCGCGGCCGCGTGGCCCCCAGGTCGGGCGCGGTCCGGGCTACGGACTGCGGGCCGGGGCCCGGTGGCAGGGGGGAAGGGTGCGGCGGCCCGGCGGCGGTCCCACGGTGCAATCCGGCGAGATTCGGCGAGGGCCCCGACCCCCGGCCGGGCCGCGGATCCGGCGACACTACCGGCTATGGATCTGCTGTCCCTGCGCTACTTCCAGACCGTCGCCCGCCACCAGCACATCAGCCGTGCCGCGGAGGAACTGCGGGTCGCCCAGCCGTCGGTGAGCCGCACCATCATCCGGCTCGAGTCCGAGCTCGGCCTGCCGCTGTTCGACCGCCAGGGCCGGCGGATCCGGCTCAACGAGCACGGCGCCGCGTTCCTGCGCAGGGTCGACCGGGTGCTGACCGAACTCGACGACGCCCGACGGGAGATGACCGACGCCGCTGTCGCCGGACCGGGCCGCCTGGCCGTCGCCGCCGAGACCCTGCCGCAGCTGGCCGGGGCGCTGGCCGCCTTCCGCGCCCACCGCCCCGGGGTACGGGTGCACCTGTTCCAGGCTCCGGTGGGCACGATGCGCCGCCACCTGCGCTCCGCCGAGGTCGACTTCGCGCTCGCCTCCCAGCCGCTGGCGGGCCCCGACCTGTGCGCCGTGGAGCTGCTGCGCGAGGAGGTGCTGCTGGCCGTGCCGCCCGGGCACCGGCTGGCCGGCCGCGAGAGCGTCACGGTGGCCGAACTGGCCGACGAGGACTTCGTCAGCACCCGCGCCGGGCACTGGCAACGCGCCCTGCTGGAAAGGCTGTTCGCCCGCGAGGGGCTCACCCCGCAGGTGGTCTGCGAAGGCGACGAGGCGGCCGCCACCTCGGAGCTGGTCCGCGCCGGACTCGGCGTCGGCCTGATGCCCGAGGTCGCCCGGCGCGCCCTCGGCGAGGACGGCCCGGTGGTCTGGCTGCGCCTGGACGCCGCGCACTGCCACCGGACGCTGGCCCTGGTCTGGCGCCGGGACGCCTATCTCTCCCCGGCCGCCCAGGACTTCCGCCGCCTGGCGGTCGAGCACTTCACGCCCGGAAGAGAGGTGCCGCCCGACAGAGGCGACGTGCCGGGCGGGGCCCTCATGCCCGAGGAGGCATGAGCACATGCCGGAACAGGTCGTGGAAGGCATGAGCGGGCGGCGTTAGCGTCGAAGGCGCCCACCGGTTCCTCGACGACGAGGGGGAGACCAACGATGACCCGGCCCCGCACCTCCACGCACACCACACCCGGCCCGCACGGCCCCGACCCGAGCAGCCCGGACCGCCCGAGCCCGGCCGCCCCGCGCACCCGCGGCTACGTCGAGGCCCTCCTCGCCGCCCTGGCCGCCGACCCGCACCGCCCGGCCGTCACCACCGCCGAAGGGAGCGTCGTCACCGCGGCCGACCTGCACGACCAGGTCCACCGCCTCGCCGCCGAACTCGCCGAGCGCGGCGTGCGCCGCGGCGCCACCGTCACCCTGCTCACCGGCAACACCGCCGAGGCCCTCGCCGCCCGCTACGCCGCCAACCTGGCCGGCGCCCGGGTGGTCAGCCTCTACGAGGGCATGAGCTCCTCGACGATGGCCCGCATCATGGCCGGCACGGACTGCTCCCTCCTCCTGGCCGACGGACAACGCCACGACACCGCAAAGGAGTTGCAGCAGATCCCCGGCACCCCGCAGCTGCTCTGCCTGGGCCCGGGCGGCGCCGCCGAGGACGTCCTCGCCGCGGCCGCCCAGCGCCCCACCCACCCGTTCGACGGCCCGGCCGGCCCCGACGACGACTGGTGCATCCGCCACACCGGCGGCACCACCGGAATCCCCAAGGGCATCCGCACCACCCACGGCGCCTACCGCCAGGTCCTCGACCAGCCCCTCACCGGCGCCGGCGACCCGCCCCGCTACCTGGCCTGCACCTCGCTCGCCCACCTCGCCGGCATCTTCACCGACCTGACCCTCCACCAGGGCGGCACCGTCGTCCTGCAGCACGGCTTCGACCCCGCCGACGTGCTCGCCACCATCGCACGCGAACGCATCACCCACACCTGGCTGCTGCCGCCGCTGCTCTACCGGCTGCTCGACCACCCCGACCTGCCCAGCACCGACCTGTCCAGCCTGCGCCGCATCACCTACGGCGGCACCGCCGCCTCCCCGGCCAGGCTGCGCCAGGCCGCCCGCACCCTGGGGCCCGTCCTCTACGGCTACTACGGGCAGGCCGAGACCCAGCACATCACCCAGACGCTCCCCGGCGACCAGGAACGCACCGGCCGCGGCGGCCACCTGACGGTCGGCCGGGCCCTGCCCGGCGTGGAGATCGCCGTCCGGGACGCCGACGGCGCCACCCTGCCCGCCGGCGAGCCCGGCGAGGTCCAGGTGCGCTCGCCGTACGTGATGACCGGCTACTGGAAGCGGCCCGAGCTGACCGCCGAAGTCCTGCGCGACGGCTGGGTGCACACCGGCGACGTCGGCTACCTCGACGAGGACGGCTACCTCTACGTCGTCGACCGGATCAAGGAGATGATCGTGGTCGTCGGCGGCCACGTCTACCCGGCCGAGGTCGAGGAACTGCTGCTCAGCCACCCGGACGTCGCCCAGTGCGTGGTCTTCGGCGCCCGGGACGCCGACCGGGCCGAGCACGTCCACGCCGCCGTGGTCCCCGCTCCCGGCCGCCGGCCCACCCTGGGCGAGCTGCAGGAGTTCGTCACCACCCGCAGGGGCCGCCTCTACGCCCCGCACGCCCTCCACCTGCTGCCCGCCATCCCCCTCACCGCCGCGGGCAAGCCCGACCGGAACCGGCTGCGCACCCGCCTGCCCGCCGCCTGACCCGGCCCGGAACCGCCGTCCGTCCCCCTCTTCGCATCGGGCGCCCGCACCGCTACTGTTCGGTAACCAAGGCGCCGCGCCCCACCGCGGTGCCGCACCCGAAGGAGCGGCAGTGACGGAACCGACGGCAGTGACGCACGAGACGGCGTCCCAGACGCCCGCCCGCCTCCTGGGCGCCCTGCTGGTCTCCGCGGGGATCGCCCACTTCGCCGCGCCCCGCCCCTTCGACGCCATCGTGCCCCGGGCCCTGCCCGGCAGCCCCCGGGCGTGGACCCACGCCAGCGGCGCGGCCGAACTCGCCGTCGGCGCCGCCGTCCTCGCCCCGCGCACCAGGGCGGCGGGCGCGCTGGCCGCCGCCGGGCTGTTCGCCGCCGTCTTCCCGGCGAACGTCAAGATGGCCCGCGACTGGCGCCACCGCCCGGCCCCCTGGCGCCACCTGGCGGCCGCCCGCCTGCCGCTGCAGCTCCCGCTCGCCCTGTGGGCCCTGCACGTCCACCGCGCCGCACGCTGACCGCGCGGTCCCTTCGGGATTGGATAAGTACTTGGGGGACGGCATGTCCCGAACTCGGTCCTGCGGGTGATGCCACGCAGCCGATGCCCACAGTCGCACGGCGGACCACAGCATCAATTGCTCCTCTCTGGGACAAACGCATCTGACTGCCGGCAGCCCAGCCGGCGCTGGGCGGCCGGGGCGTTCGCCTGACAGGCCCACGTCGGACCAGCATCCTTGGAACTACGTAGAACCTGATCGGCATCGGAGGCAGTCATGGCTCTAGAGTTCCTGGGGATCTACCCGAACACCCCGGACGACGGCTCCCCGACCATCTGGCGGGATACGGAGACCGGTGACCTGCTCATCCAGTCGTACAAGGCCAGCGAGGACGACATCAGGGCCGCGCAGGAGGTCGGCTCGATCCCCGGTCACACCACGGACATCCCGGACCACGAGTTCATGATCCGGCTGCCCGCCAACATGATCCAGTTCATCCCCCGGCCCGAGGGCGAGGACAACAGCGGTGGCAACAGCGGTTCGTGAGCAGTTGGCGAAGGCCCAGCGCTCTGCGGTTCACCTGGAGATGCGGGACAGCTACATGCTGGACGACCCGGAATTCATCGCCTGGCGGAATGGCAAGCGGCTCGATCCCGCCGACCGTGAGTCCTGGTGGCGATCCTGGCTGGACGTCGTCGCCGAGGCGACCGGCCGAGGGGTCGTTGTGCGGCGCCTGCGCGTGGTCTCTGAGCCGGTCACCGACTACATCCGGTACGAGTACGACGTGACGTTCCCGAACGTCGCGGCGGGCGAGGATGTGCGGTGGCTGCCGCGTTCCCGCGCCGGTGACCTTCTGCTGCCCGGCCTGGACGGCTGGGTGATGGACGACGAGGTGGTGATCCTGCACCACTTCACGGGCGACGGACAGTGGGCCGAGGCGAAGATGGAGGTCCGGACCGATCCGGAGTTGGCCAAGCGGTACCTGGCGGCCTACGAAACGGCTTGGGAACGGGCGACTCCCCACGCGGAGTACCGTCCCGTCTGATCGGTAGCAGTTCATGGCTGTCTCGGCATCTTCAAGCGTCCAGCGTGCTCGGCAGAATCTCGCTGACAGGCTCGGCGAGATCCAGCGGGACGCTGGGCTGACAGGGCGGGAGTTGGCGGCTGCGTGCGGGTGGTACCCGTCCAAGGTCTCCCGCCTGCTGAACGCCCGCACGCCGCCCTCGGAGGATGACATCCGGGAGTGGTGCCGCGCTTGTGGTGCGGAGGAGCGCGCAGCGGACTTGGTCGCGTCCCTGCGGGCTGCGGAAGGCACGTTCATCGAGTGGCGGCGTTTGGAGCGCGCGGGCCTCAAGGCCGCGCAGGAGGCTCGGCTGCCACTGTACGAGCGAACTCGCCGGTTCCGCTCCTACTCGTCGTGGTTGGTCCCCGGACTGGTCCAGACGCCGGGGTATACGACGGCGGCGCTTCAGGCGATCCAGCAGCGCCGGGGGCTGGTTGACGACGTTCAGGCGGCTGTCGCTGCCCGCATGGAGCGCCAGCACGTGTTGTACGAGGGCGATCGTCGGTTCGCCTTCCTGGTCGAGGAGTCAGTCTTGCGCTGCGGTATCGGTGGCAGTGGCGTGATGCGCGACCAGTTGCACCACCTGACCACGGTCGGATCACTTCCCAACGTCAGCCTGGGAGTTGTGCCGATGCGGCCGGACCGAGTGCGCTGGCCGGCCGAGGGGTTCTGGATCTTCGACAACGCCCAGGTCAACGTTGAACTGGTCTCCGGGTATCTCACGATCACCCAGCCTGGCGAGATCGAGCTTTACGCCGAGACCTTCGGTGAACTGGCCGGGCTGGCGGTCCATGGTGCCGCTGCCCGAGAGTTGATCACGTCGGCGACTGCACTGCTTGGGTGACCCCGTCATCTCGCGTGGAATCTCATAGAACTTCGTGGCCGTGATTTGGTCACACTCCCTACTGTTCTGACTACGAATCAGGGATGGAGACGGGAGCCACGGCCAATGTCGCAGACGACGGATCTACAGGAACCGGCGGAAGCCGACCGCGTTGCCGCGGATTCCGCCCCGGACCGGGTCGGAATCCTGCGGGAGTGGCAGCCCTGCACCTGCGGCATGGATGTGTGTCCGGACAGGGACGCGTGGTGAGCCTTCGCGAGATCGCCGTCAGCCCGCCCGAGGTACCGCCGCCGGACACCGATGAGTGCCCGGGGTGCGCGTACTTCGACCGGGCCGAGGCGCAGTACCCGCAGGACGAGCACCCGACGATCGGGCGGATGCTCGCGCGCAATCGTGCCCGGCACATCGAGGACGGGGAGTGCACCGCTTCGGGGGTGGCCGGTGAGTGACCAGGGCACCGCGCAGGCATCCCCGGAGGGACGCCGGGGACGTGAGGCCGGTCAACCCGTTCGCGCGATTGCTCGCGCACCCGTGGCCCCGCCCGCGCGCGGCCGTCCGAGCCCCGCCCGGTCCCCACACCGGAGGAGTCCGGAGAGGTGCCCCTGGGTCCCATGGTCGCCCGTCCCCGCCGGCCTGGGGAAGCGCGGCCGGGACGGGCAGTACGACCCGGCGGGCGTCCGTCCGCCGGGCACGATCAGCACGGAGGTACCAGCATGGGCAAGCGTGGTGGCGGCACCGGTTCCGGTGACGGCGGCAAGCAGCAGGACGACAGCAACAAGGGTTCCGGGCACGGCGGTGGCGGCTCGGACGAGGGCGGCAACACCTCGGACGGCCAGAACCCGGCGGGCGGTAGGTAGCCGGTGACCGGAGAGACGCACGAGGAGGCGGGCCCCCGGCGGCTCGCCTCCGCGCTGGTGGCCGGCGGCGCACTTCCATCGGACTGGCTCCCTTCCTTCGAGGCCGTGCCCCGCGAGCGGTTCGTCCCGGACCGCATCTGGCCGGGCATCGCGGACGGCACCCGGCAGAACCCCGTGGTCCACCGCTCGAAGGACCCCGAGGCGTGGCACAGGGCGGTCTACTCGGACATCCCGCTGACCACGCAGTGGGACGACGGCGACCACGACGGGGACGGCCTCGGGGTCACCCCGAGTTCGTCCAACTCCATGCCCACGATGGTCGTCTCCATGCTCCGCGACCTGGACGTGCGTCCGGGGGACCGGGTGCTGGAGATCGGCACGGGCACCGGGTGGAACGCGGGCCTGCTGGCCCGGCGGCTCGGAGACGCCAACGTGGTGAGCGTCGAGTACGACCCGGACGTCGCCCGGGGTGCCCGGGAGAACCTGAGCCGGGCCGGACTCGCGCCGACCGTGGTCGAGGGCGACGGCCGGGCGGGCTGGCCGCAGGGCGCCCCCTACGATCGCATCATCGCCACGTGCTCCCTGCTGGAGATCCCCGCGGCGTGGCTGGAGCAGTCGGCCCCCGGGGCGGTGATCGTCGCCCCGTTCGGCACCGAGTACGGCGGGGAACAGATCGTCCGGCTGACCGTGAACGACGACGGGACCGGGGCGGTCGGCCGCTTCACCGGCGGGTCCGCGTTCATGCGGCTGCGGCAACAGCGCACCGAGAGGCCGCTGTTCGAGGAGTACCTGCACGGCGTGGAGTGGCCGGCCGACGGTGTGCGGAGCACCACGGCGCTGTCCCCCTGGGACACCGGCGAGTGGTTCCGGCAGTTCGTCATCGGCCTCGCGGTTCCCGGGGCGTTCTGGCGCGCCGAGCGCTACGACGACGGCGCGTACACGCTGTGGGTCTACAGCCGCGACAAACGGTCGTGGGCGTCCGCCGACTACGCGCCGGACCGCACCGAGTACGAGGTGTACCAATCCGGCCCGCGCCGTCTGTGGGACGAGGTGGAAGCCGCCTACCGCTGGTGGGACGAGCGCGGCCGACCCGGACACGGGCGCTTCGGCCTCACCGTCACCCCCGACCGCCACACCGCCTGGCTGGACACCCCCGGCAACCCCGTCCCCGTCCGCGGCTGATCGCACCTGCCGGACCCGGTCACGGCGCTGACCGGGGTCCGGTGGTCGACCAAGATCATGACGGTGCCTATGCTGTCCCGATGTCCGACAGCACCTGCCCGACCCTGCTCTTCGTCATCGGCCCGGCCGCGGTGGGGAAGATGACCGTGGGCGGCGCCATCGCCGAACGCACCGGGTTCAAGCTCTTCCACAACCACCTGACCATCGAGCCGCTGCTGAGGCTGTTCGACTACCAGTCGCCGCAGTTCCAGCGCCTCAACCACGGCTTCCGCGAGCAGATCTTCGCCGAGGCCGCCGCCAGCGACCTGCCGGGCCTGGTGTTCACCCTGGTGTGGGACTTCGACGACCCCGAGGACGCCGCGCTCGTCGAGCGCTATGCGGCCCCGTTCCGCGAGCGCGGCGCGCGGGTGCTGTTCCTGGAGCTCTCCGCCGACCAGGACGTCCGCCTGGAGCGCAACGCGGGTGAGTCCCGGCTGGCGGAGAAGGCCTCCAAGCGCGACCTGGCGTGGTCCGACGACAACCTGGTCGGCATGGACGCCAGGTACCGCCTCAACTCGGTCGACGACTTCGCCCACCTCCCCGGGGCGCACCTGCGGATCGACAACACGCACCTGGAACCGGACGTGGTGGCCGAGCGCGCCGTGCGGCACTTCGGGCTCTGACCCCCGACGCCGCGGAGAGCACCGTGCCCCGGCACCGCGCCCCGGATCCGACCCCGGTCCGGGGCGCGGCCGGGGCGCCCGCCCGGTCAGCCGTTGTCGGCCGCCGTGTCCGCATCCGCCTGGGCCGCGGCGCTCTCCGCGGCGTCGAGCTTGTGCTGCATGTCCTGGACCTGTCCGCTGTCGGCGGCACCGGCGCCCTTGTCGGCGCCCGCGCCGGAGCCCGAGGGCCCGCAGCCGGTCAGCAGGGCCGTCCCCGCGAGGACGAGGGTGGCCAGCACGGTGGCCGGGCGGCGGGTCACTTGGAGCCGCCCTCGCCGTTGGCGGCGCACCAGGTCGCCACGGACTTGAGGTCGTTCTGACGGGTCTGCAGCGTGGTGACCAGGGCCTTGCGGGCGGTCAGCCGGTCGTTCAGGAGCGTCTCGATCTCGGTGTGGCCGGCGGTCTTGGCGTTGGTGACCCGCTGCTGCAGCCGGGAGACCGAGCCGACCACCGTCGCGTCGCCGCCCAGCCGGGCGAGCGCCTTGGTGACCCGCTCCTCGGTCTTCGGCAGCCGCTTGCAGATGCCCTTGGCGCCGTCGCCGGTGGGCGCCGCCTTGGCGGTCGGGGCACCGGAGGCCGAGGATCCGGAGCCGGCGGCCTGGGCGGGGGCGACGGCCAGCAGCGAGCCGGCCAGCGCGAGGGCGCCGAGGGCGGCGGCCCGGCGGGCGACGGGCATGCGGTTGACGAGCATGGGAGTCCCTTCCTTCTTCCGTTGCGTCCGCGGGCGCGGCGCGCAGCGCGCCGGTCACGGACGAGCGTCCAGACCCGGCGACCCCCCGACGTGCGGCCGGGGGCGCCGGACGACCGGGAGCGTAGGACGGCTTCTTGTGGATTCCCTGTGGAACGCCCACAGCGGCTCGGCGGCTCGGCGGCTCGGCGGGCGCCCGAAGCCCGGCCGCCGCCGTCGCTCAGTGCTGCTCGCCCGAGATCCAGTCCCGCCGCCCCGGCAGCTCCACGGTCGGCGCCTCGCTGACCGGCAGCGGCAGGCCGACCTCCACCCGGCACCCGGCCCCGTCCGGCGGCGTCGTGATTCGCACGCCGCCCCGGTGCAGCGCCGCCTGCTGGGCGACCAGGGTGAGCCCGAGCCCCGACCCGGGGCTGTCGCGGCGTCGGTGGAAGCGGTGGAAGACCGCCTCCCGCTCGCCCGGCGCGACCCCGGGCCCGGCGTCGTCGACGGTCAGCACCGCGAGCGCGCCGGCCGCCGTCAGGCGGACCGCCACCCGGGCCGGATCCGTGCCGACGCGCCCGTGCACGGCGGCGTTGCCGAGCAGGTTGGCCAGCATGATCCGCAGCCCGGACTCCCACCCGAACACCCGCAGCTCCGCCGGGACGTCCACGGTGAGGACGGCCTCCGGGTGGCGGCGCCGGGCCTCGGCGGCGGCCGCGTCGACGAGGTCCGGCAGGTCGACCCAGCCGAAGGAGTCGGCCTCCACCAGGTCGCCCCGGGCGAGCATGCCGAGCGCGGTCAGCAGGTCCAGCAGCCGGGCGTGGTCCTCGCGCAACTCGGCCACCACCTCGGCCCGTTCGCCGGGCGCGAGGTCCGGATGCGCGGCCAGCACGTCCAGGTTGGTGCGCAGGCTCATCAGCGGCGTGCGCAGCTCGTGCGAGGCGGCGGAGGAGAACGAGCGCGCGGTGTCCAGAGCCTGCGCGGTGCGCCGCGCCTGCTCGTCGTAGCGGGAGAGCAACAGGGCCAGGGCGGCACCGAGTTCGTCGACCTCGACGGTGCCGCTGCGCTCCGCGGTGAACTGCGCGCCGACCGGTCCGCCGCCGGCGCCGGGACTCCCATCGGCGGCAGGCCCGTCACCGGCGGCCGGGGGCGCGGCCGGGTCGAGCTGCGCCGCCCGGCGGCTGAGCCTGCGCAGCGGCGCGGTGGCGCGTTCGGCGAGGGCGAAGCCGATCAGGGCGGCGACCGGCGCGGCGACGGCCGCCACCAGCAGCACCCGGCGGCGCACCGCCGCCGTCTGGGTGTCGGCCTGCCCGGCGGGTGCGACCACCCACAGGGTGCCGCTGCCGCCGTTGGCCCCGGTGCCGGAGATCCGGACGGTCAGCACCCGCCAGGCGCCGCCCTGGTCGTGGACGGTGGCCGGGCCGCCCGGGGCGGTGGGGAAGGCCTGCGGGTCGGCGGGCTGCGGGCCGACGGACAGCAGGACGGTGCCGTCCGCGGCGGCGACCCGCACGCCCGAGTCCAGGGCGGCGTCCAGGACCTTGCGCTGCTGGTTCTGCTCGACCTTGGGCCGCCCCTTGGTGTCGGCGGCCACCAGGGCGCGCACGCCCGGCAGGACGGCCGCGGCCCGGTCGCCCAGCCGGGTGTCCTGCTGGTGGCGCAGGTCGCGCCCGACCAGCGGCAGCAGGAGCAGTCCGGCCAGCACCACCAGCAGCGGCACCACGGCGGCGGCCCACAGGGCGATCCGGGTGGAGAGCCTCACGGGGGCCGCTACCCGTTCCCGCCGGGCGCGCGCAGCACGAAGCCCACGCCCCGGACGGTGTGGATCAGCCGGGGGCGGCCGCCGGCCTCGGTCTTGCGCCGCAGGTAGCTGACGAAGGTGTCCACGGCGTCGCTGCGGACCTCGAAGTCGTAGCCCCAGACCCGTTCCAGCAGCAGTTCGCGGGAGAGCACCAGCCCGGCGTTCCTGGCCAGCTGGGTGAGTAGCTCGAACTCCCGCCGGGTGAGCCGCAGTTCCTCGCCGTCGAGGAGGGCCTGCCGGGTCCCGGGGTCGATCAGCAGCGGCCCGGCCGCGACCCGGTCGGCGGGCTGCGGCGGGCGGCGGCGCAGCAGGGCACGCAGCCGCAGCACCAGCTCCTCCAGGGCGAAGGGCTTCACCAGGTAGTCGTCCGCCCCGGCCTGCAGGCCGGCCACCCGGTCGGCGGGCTCGTCCAGGGCGGAGAGCATCAGCACCGGGACGTCGTCGCCGCGGGCGCGCAGCGTGCGGCACACCTCGGCGCCGCTGATGCCGGGCATCGACACGTCGAGCACCAGGACGTCCGGTGCGGCCGGCAGCATCACGGCGAGCGCGCTCTCGCCGTCCTCGGCCAGCGCGACGGTGAACCCGCTCAACCGCAGGCCGCGCTCCAGGGTGCGCCGGATCGCCGCGTCGTCGTCCACCACCAGGACCCGGCCGCCGCCGGTCCCGGCCACTGCCGCGCTCCCGTCCATCGCCCTCTCCTCACCTCCGGGCCGCCGACTCTCTCACACGACCCGTGGGCCGCGGCAACGGGGAGGGGAGGGGCGGTGCGCCCGCCCCCTCGTCGCGGAGTCCGGGCCCGAGGTGCTCGGAGGGCGGCCTGATCGCCACCCTCTCCGGAAGCTGATTCCGGCCCGCCTCCACCGGGCAGGGGAGCGGTGCGGGGGAGCGGGCGTGCGGGAGGGGCGGGGCATGGGGCGGACGATGGCGCGGGCGGCGGCGGCCGTACTGGCGGCGGCGTTCCTGGCGGGCGCGGCGTCACTGGCCTGGTGGGCCGCCGCGGACCGGATGGCGGCGGCCATGGGCCTGGGGCCCGCGGACGGCGTGGTGCTGGTGGAGCGCTGCTACGACGCGTACGACAGCGAGGGGGGCGACGACGGCACCGACTGCGTCGGCCGCTTCACGCCCGCCGGCGCCCCGCCGGAGCAGGCCCGGCCGATCCTGCTGAAGGGCGCGACCGGCGAACACCCGGCCGGCGCCCGGCTCACGGCGCGACTGGCGGGCGGCGTGGCCTACGAGCCCTCCTCCTCGCCCGCGGTGAAAGCGGGCATCGTGGCGGCCGTGATCCTCGCGCTGGGCGCGGCCCCCGCCGGCTGGCTGCTGATCGGCGCCTGGCGCGGCAGGACCCCGGACGGCGGGGCCCTGGTGGTCGGCCTCTTCGTCGGGCTGGGCGGGGTGGCGGCGCTGGGCATCGCCGTCGGGCTGGTCGCGGGCCTGGTCGAATTCGTGCTCTGAGGCGCCATCGGAGCCGGGTCCAGACACCCCGGGACCGCGAAGGAAATCATCCTATTCACTGCTTCGGGTGATTTCTGCACTTCGATGTATTTCGCGCCGATTATGATCCACTCCCTGTGACGCAACGTCAGAACACCCCAGCACCCCGGAACACCGCCGACGTCGTCATCCTCGGCGCCGGGCCCGCCGGACTCCTCCTCGCCAACCTCCTCCACCGCAACGGCGTCGACTGCGCCGTCCTCGAACGCACCACCCGCGCCCACGTCCAGACCCGCGCCCGCGCCGGCTTCCTCGCCCCCGCCACCGTGCGCACCCTGGAACGCCACGGCCTCGCCGACGGCCTGCGCCGGCGCGGCCACCGGCACGGCACCTGCGAGTTCCGCACCGACGACGGCCGCTTCCGCCTCGACTACGCCACCCTCGGCCAGGGCGAACAGCACACCGTCTACCCCCAACAGGACCTGGTCACCGACCTGCTCACCCACTACCTCGACGCCGGCGGCCGCATCCACTTCGAGACCGAGGCCCTCGCCGTTCCCGACCCGCACAGCACCCGCCCCACCGTCACCGTGCGCGACGCCGACGGCCGCCCCGACCACTGGCAGGCCCGCTACGTCGCCGGCTGCGACGGCCGCCACGGCGCCGCCCGCCGCTCCCTGCCCCCCGGCACCGCCCGCCACCACCGCGACCACGGCATCACCTGGCTCGGCCTGCTCGCCCAGGCACCGCCCAGCCTCGACGCCGTCGGCTACGCCCTGCACCCCCACGGCTTCGCCGGCCACATGGCCCGCACCCCCCACGTCACCCGCTACTACCTGCAGTACGAGCGCGGCACCCCCGCCGACGCCTGGACCGAGGACCGCATCCAGCACGAACTCGACACCCGGATGCGCGCCGCCGACCACGGCCCCCTGCACCACGGCCCGATCGTCCACCGCACCGTCGTCGACCTGGAATCCGACGTCGTCCAGCCGCTGCGCCACGGCTCGCTCCTGCTGGCCGGCGACGCCGCCAGCCTGATCAGCCCCTCCGCCGCCAAGGGCGCCAACCTCGCCGTCCTGGAAGCCGAACTCCTCGCCGACGCCCTCACCGACACCCTCGCCCACGGCGACCGCGGCGCCCTCGACCGCTACTCGGCCCAGGCCCTGACCCACATCTGGCGGGCCCAGGACTTCTCCCTCTGGATGATCCGGCTGCTGCACGCCGAGCCCGGCCCGCCGCACGGCGAATCGTTCTTCCACGAATCCCTGCGCCGCTCCCGCCTCGCCTCGCTGCGCACCTCCCGCACCCACCAGGACTGGTTCGCCGAGAACTACGTCGGCGTCTGAACCGCCCGCCCCTCCCCCCAAGACCGCCAACACCGCCGCACCCCCGCACCACCCCCGCACTCCGCACTCCGCACTCCGCACCGAGGACGCCCCGCCATGACGACGACACCCCCCGACGACGAGACCCGCCTGCGCCAGACCGCCGCCTTCGTCCGGGAACAGGACACCGCCGCCCTGCTCCCGCTCCTGCTCCCCGGCCTCGACGGCCCCGAACTGTGGGCCCTGGCCGCCCACTGCCGCCTCGCCCACGCCGCCCTGCTCGTCTTCCCGCCCGACCAGCCCACCCTGCACGCCCAACTCGCCGCCTGCGGCATGGCCTTCGACACGCCCCCCATCCCCAGCGTCGTCGTCCGCGACCGCCTCGCCCGGCGCCACCACCACGACCCCGCCGAACTCGACGTCAGGATCCTGCGCCCCGCCGTCCTCGGCCCCGGCCGCGAAACCCGCGAGGTCGAGGTCTTCGCCCTGACCGTCCCGCCCGGCTCCCCGCTGACCCGCATCGCCGCCCACGAACGCACCCACCAGCACGAGGCCCACCTCGCCCTCGAAGTCGAACACCCCGACCCGCTGGTCCTGCGCGGCCTGTGCGCACTCCTCGCCCGGCACGACGCCACCCCCGACGGCGGCGGCTACAACCCCCACGAGGACGCCACCGTCCTCTACTTCACCACCCCCGCCGACGCCAAGGCCGCCCACCGCCGCCTCGAACTCCACGTCCGCGGCGAACACCCCGACATCCTCGCCACCCACCTCGCCCGCCACCACGCCCACCAGCCCGCCGAAACCCTCCTGCACCTGCTCACCGGCGCCTGGACCACCCAGGCCCTCGCCGTCTGCGCCCGCCTCGGCCTCGCCGACGCCCTGAACCCCCGCACCGCCACCACCACCGCCACCCTCGCCCGGCACACCGGCACCCACCCCGACACCCTCGACACCCTCCTGCACTACCTCGCCATGCTCGACGTCGTCACCCCCGACGGCGACGGCTTCCGCCTCACCGACCTCGGCGCCCTGCTGCGCACCGACACCCCGGACTCGATGCGGGCACTGGCCCTGATGTACGGCGGCCCCTTCTACCAGTCCTTCGCCGCACTGGAACACACCGTGCGCACCGGCGAAGCCGCCTTCGACCACCTCTTCGGCGAGAACCACTTCGACCACTTCGCCCGGGACCCGGAACTCGCCGACCTCTTCGACCGGTCCATGGCCGCGAGCTCCCGCATGTTCGAACCCGTCCCCGCCCACCCGGCCGTCACCGCCGCCGGCCGCTCACCCGCCCCCAGGACCGTCGTCGACATCGCCGGCGGCAACGGCGAACTCCTCGGACGCATCCTGACCGCCCACCCCCACCTGCACGGCGTCCTGCTCGAACGCCCCCACGTCGTCGAGGCCGCCCGCCTAGCCCTCGACGCGGCCGGCTGCGGCGACCGCTGCACCTACCGCTGCGGCGACTTCGCCGACGTCCCCGCGGGCGCCGACCTCTACCTGCTCTCCCGCGTCCTGCACGACTGGGACGACGCGCGCTGCCGCGAGATCCTGCGCCACTGCGCCCGCGCCATGCCCGCCCACGCCGACCTGCTCATCGTCGAACGCGTCCTGCCCGTCGACGCCTCCACCTCCCTGGCCACCGCCTGGGACCTCCACATGCGGTGCAACACCGGCGGCCGCGAACGCCGCGCCGACCACTACGCCCGCCTGCTCGCCGACGCCGGCCTCGAACTCCTCGACCGCACCCCCCTGCCCCTCGGCGCCACCCTCCTGCACGCCCGCAGGGCCACCCTCCCCAGCCCCACCCGCCCCCCGGTCCCCACCCCGGCCACCACCATGGCGGCCCGGCCCGCGTAGCACCCTGGAGTTCACAAGAGGCCCGGGCCCCGGGCTCGTCGGACCAGGCCCGGGCGACTGGGGCGGCTCGGCTCCCGGCCGGCCACCGGCTGCTCCTCCTCGATGAGGGTCAGGATCCGAGGGCCTTCGCGACCACGGAAGGGCCGGTGAACTCGGCCGCCAGGGCATCCATGATCAATTCGTCGCACACCTGGCCGAGCCAGTACCCGGCCTGGCGGAGTGCGCCGCTGCGGTGGAACCCCGCCTTCTCGTACGCCCGTACCGCACTGAGGTTGGGCGCGAGCACCTTGAGCCAGATCATGCGCAGGTTGGTGACGTGGAAGCCGTAGTCGAGGACCAGGCGGGTGGTGGCGGTGCCGATGCCCTGACCACGCGCCTCGGGGGCGAGCATGACCACGTACTCGGCGGTGCGGACGGAGTGATCGGGTAGCAGAGTGGCCACCCCGGCCGGGACCGGCGTGTCGCCGGTCAGGTCGTAGACGGTGAAACGGATGTTGTCGCCGCGTAGCTGGTGCTGCATACCCTCGGTGCGGGCTTCCAGCGACTCGGGCTGCTGGCGGCCGTAGCCGACCAGCAGCGCGGGGTCCTGCTCCCACCGCCAGTACGTTTCGACCAGGTCGGCTCGGTAGGGGCCGAGGCCGCAGGGACCGTCGGCCAGCCACAGGACGGAGTCATGGCTGCTGCTGATGGCGGCCTCCGATGGTGAGGGCGGGCGTGTAGGCGGCGGTCGAGTCCGGTTCGGAGACGGCCGTCCCGTCCCCAGTCTGGACCCACGCGTGGAGGCGCACCGGGTCGGCGGCCACGCCGTGGCACCAGGTGATGCCACGCCGTCGGCCGGCGAGCAGCAGGACGGCGGCGGCGGACTGTTCCAGGCAGGCGGTCCGGCCCGGTGAGTACCAGGCTGCCCGACGGATGGCGGCGACGGCGGCGTGCGCCTCGGCGGGGGTGGCGTCGCGGCGAACCGTTGACGCTGCCAGGCGTACGGCCTCGGTGACGCGGTGCATGGCGCGGGCTGGGCTCCCGGCATGTTTCGCGGCGAAGACGGAGGCCAAGGCGGCACCGGCACCGAGCACGGCCGCTGCGGGCATCTGGTGGGGCCGGGTAGTGCCGGCGGCGTGTTCGGCGCTTCCCCAGCTCGCGGCCGCTGTTCGCGCCGCCCGTGGCCGAGGCCACGGTGCAGGCGCGGGAGCAGGCACCAGCAGCGTAGCGGCGAACAGCTGCCGGGCCAGGGTGTCACCGAGCGGTTCGGTGGTGCCGGTTCGGGCGGCCTCGTGCCACCGGGAAGCGGCGGCCGGGAGCAGGCACTGCACGCGGCCCGTGCGGTAGTCGATCAGGACCACGACGTGGCCGAAGTCGAGGGCGCGGACCTGACGATGGGCGAAACCGTAGCGGGGCACAGTGGTCACGCGGTTCCCACCCCCTGCTGTTCCCACGCGGGCACCGGGTCGCGACGGTGGGCGGTCAGCCACGCTTCGGCGGCCAGTGCCTGTTCGATAGTGGCGAGCGGGCCGGGGATGCCGGCGGCGGCCCGCCGGAGCGCGGTGCGAAACCGGGTGGGGTCGAGCAGGCCGAGGGAGGCGAGGTGGCCGTCGGCGAGGTCGAGCAGGGTGGGGAGGTTAGCGCGCATCCCGGCGTAGTGGTCGGCGTCGAAGCTGCCTTTCGTGGTGCGGGCGGCGATGGCCGGGGGCAGCACGTCGGCGAGGGCCCGACCGAGCATCGGCTTGTACGCATGGACGGGTGGCCGGTCGTCGAGTGGGGTCCGCAGGACCGCGTCGACCACGGTCGGGTCGAGAAACGGGTTGTGCAGGGTGATGCCCTGTGCGGCGGCCATGACAGAGTCCGCCGCGGCGGTGCGGGCCACTTCGCGGATCTCGTCCACCAGGGTCCGTACCGACGCGTCGACGTGGGCGTGCGCGTCCGGGGTGAGAGCAGCGGTAGTAGCGGCGGCGGCCAGCAGATGCCGCCCGGACGGGTCGGCCCACGCCGGGAAGGGCAACAGGGAGAACCAGCGGACCGCGCCGTGGTCATTGCGGCCGCCGACGGTGCCGACAGTGTGGGCGAGATCGGTAAGGGCCTGGCGCCGACTGGTGCGGGCCGCGGCCTGGGCGTCGCGCAGGATGGGGGCGGCCGGCCGGTGTCGTAGCCGAGCCCAGCCGAGAGCCTCGCTGAGCAGCCGACAGGGCCGACGGCTGCGGACCAGGTCGGCCAGGTGGATGGGGGGCTGGAACAGGACGGAGTCGCCACCGTCGCCGGTCAGGTGGGTGGTGGTGCCGAAGGTGGCGGTCATCCACCGGAACTGGCCGGTGAGCCGCGCCCGGGTGAGGGTGGACGGGGCGGGTTCGTCGGTCGCTGGGACATCGGTGATCGCGCTGTAGGGCAGATGCTCTGCGGTGAGTGGCATCAGGTGGTGGGTGATCCCGGCACTGTGGGCTGCGGCAGCCAGGCGCGCGTAGCGCAGATCGGCGCCGGACTCGTCACCGACGGGATGGACGGTCACCGCGTTCACAGCGTGGCCTGGGGGCAGCGTGGTGGCAGCGAGTACGGTCACGCTGGTGGAGTCGAGGCCGCCGGACAGGTCGCAGGACAGGCCCGGGTCGGTGTCGGCCCGCAGGGAGACGGCGGCGGTGAGTGCGGCCCGCAGGCGCTGGTGCGGTGGGCCTTCGGTTGTCTGGTCAGGGCGCCACCGTGGGGTTGTCCGCAGTGGGCTGCCATCAGCCGGTAGCTCGATGCGGGCGCCGGGGAGCAGCTGTTCGACGCCGGTGAAGAACGTGCGAGCCCCGGCGAGAGCGGGAACGGACGGAAGGAAGACCGCGCAGGCAAGGCGCTGTGCATCGACGTCGGCACTGGTCAGGGCGGCCAACAACCGTGTCTAGGTGGACCAAGCCCATCCGTTGGACCAGCGGGTCGCGTACACCGGGAATGCGGCGCTCGGATCGGTGTGGACGATGATTGCGGCGAGGCTCTCCTCGACGACCGCATAGGTGCCGGGCCACCGCCACTCGATGTCGCAGGGCGTGGTGGCTCCGGCCAGACATCGCAGTTCGAAGTCGGATGCGCCACACAGGCCCAGGATCACTACGTGGCGTCGACCGTCGGGGCTGGTGGCCGTGCAGGCAGGACCGGTGCCGAGGCACCAGGTGGACGCGCCGGGGTGCACGGGGGCGGCGCCCTGCGGCCGGAGGCCGTGCGCCGTGCTGTGTCCGCCGAAAATCACGTCGTCTCCTTCGGGGGGAGGGGGCCAGGACGACGAGGTGGGGCGCCGATCGAGGCGCCCCACCTGCAGGGATCAGCAGTTGTAGGCGCGGCGCTTGTCCTCGCTGCTGCCGCCGCCCTGGCCCTCGGTCAGCTCGGCGGCGTCGCCGAGCTCGACCATGGCTGCGTCGTCCTCCGTGGTGGTGACCTGTTCGATCAGGGGTCTGACCTTCCTGCGAGACGGTTTCCTGTCAGGGGTGCCGGTCGTATTTCCCGTGACGGGTGACTGGCGCAACCCCGCAGGGCCCCGGGCCTGGTGCGGCGCCTGTCCCAACAGGGTCGCTGGTTGACCAGTTCACCGCGGATCCGGCGATCGGACGAGGCCGGACCAGAGGACACATCGCAGGACACATCAGCGTGCAGGGGTGTCAGCGACCGCCCTCAGTGGAACTCGATGGCTACGGTAGAGGCCTTCGGGGGTGGTCATGTCCAATGACAAGTACGGAAACTGGCGATTGGTCAAAGCCAGGTCCGAGCATGGCTGGCGCACGCAGGAGGAATTCGCCGAGGCGTACGACGCCACCGCCCGCGATTGCGGCGAGCGGGCCAGGATCTCGGTTCGACAGGTGCGGCGGTGGGAGTCGAACAAACCCACGTGGCCCAACCGGGATGCCCGCCGGATTCTGGACATGATGTTCGGCCTGCCGTTGGAAGACCTCGGGTTCGTCCGTCCGACCCGTTCGGCAGAGGGCCGGGCCCTGCACGCCGACACTTGCAGGCAGGGTCGGCACGAGGAAGGGGGGAGCGTGCTCCGTCGCACATTCCTGGGAGGTCTGCTGGCGGCCGGAACCAAGCCCGTGCTCGGCCTGGCGGCTCTCGACCACATCACCGCCGCCGAGCGGGACGCCCGTCGCTACGCCGACCACCGACTTGTGGAACACCTGCGGGCCGCGCTGGACGAGACAGCCCACACGGACGGGGTCATCGGGCCCCGACTGGCTCTGCCGAGATCGCTCGGCATTCTCGCGGCGATCAACCACTCCGCCAGGGAAGCCCCCGAAGACATCCGGAAGGAGCTGCTGAACCTCGGTGCCCGGGCAGCGGAACTCGCCGCCTGGCTTCACCGGGACGCAGGTTCTCCGGCGCACGAGACCATCTACTGGCACAGCCAGTCGAAGGAATGGGCGACCCTGACCGGAGACGGGCCGATGCACGCGTACGTCTTGCTACGTCAGGCTCAGGCCGCCGACCGCACTGACCCGGGGCGGATGCTAGATCTCGCCAGTGCCGCCACCCGGGGCCCCTGGACGTTGCCTCCCCGGCCCAGAGCGGAGGCACTTCAACAGGAAGCGCGCGCGCTCGCGCTGACCGGTGCGACATCGGACGAGATCGTAGGCACCCTGGACCGGGCGCACGCAGCCCTCGACACGGCCGGGCAGGTCGCCGGGGCAGTGACCTGTACGGGCCCGCTCGGAGACTCGTACACGGCAGAGCGGTTGATGGTGCAGTCAGCGATCTGCTTCCGCGAAGCCCGTCAACCGGAGCGCGCGGTGGAGTTGTTCCGTGAGTACCTTGCCCGTGGCGACTTCGCGCGACGGGACCGGGCGTTCTTCGGGGCACAGCTCTCGGGCGCTCTCGCTGAAGCCGGGGAACCGGACGAGTCTGCTGCGGCCGCACTGGAAGCGCTGCAACTGGCCACTGGGGCACGCTTCGGGCAGGCCCTCGCCGAGCTGGACCGTACTGCGCAGATGCTCGCTCCGCACCGGAGGCGCCCGGCGGTCGGCGTCCTCTTCGACCAGCTGGTGCTCGCCTCCGCCGGTCAAGGAGTCAGGAACGAGCCCACACGGGTGATGACCTCGGCCTGCCACGCCCGCGACTGCGGGTCGAGGTATCCGGGGTCGTCGTGGACCGCGAACCCGTGCTGCGCGCCGTCGAGTTGAAGCAGCTCGGTGGGGCCGCCGAACATCGGGCGGTGCCGGTGCGTCGACTCGATCGGCACGAACGTGTCCTTCGTGCCGTGGACCAGCAGCACGGGCGCCATGACCGAGGCGAGGATGGCCGGGGTATCCAGGTGGAACACCTCGTTGAGCAGCGCGCGGTTGAGTTCGAACGGCGACTTCTCGGTGAACCCCTGTCGGTCCAGGAGATCCGCCGCCCCGGGTGAGAGGTAGTCGTCGTTCCAGCCCGGCCGGGATGTGACGTACCGCTCCTTGTAGTCCAGGCGGGGGTTGAGCAGCACGAGTCGGTCCACGCTCCCGGGGCGGTGCGCCGCGTGCAGGCACGCGGCGCCGCCGGAGAACGACGCGGCGATCACGTGAAGCGGGCCGGACCGGTCGGTGTGCTCGCCCAGGTGGTCCGAGGCCGCGCGGATGTCGTTGGTGACGGCGGCGATCGTCAGCTCCGCCTCCAGGCCGGCACTGAGGCCGTGGGCGCGCAGGTCGAACCGAAGGCTGGTGATCCCGCGCTCGGCGAGGCCGTGGGCGAGCCGGGTGAAGAACCCGCCCTCCTCGCGGGTGACGCCGGAGCCGTGCACCAGGACGGCAGTGCCGACGGGAGCCCGGGAGGGCGGGCTGCTGATCGTGCCGAAGAGCTGGGTGCCGTCGAGGGACCGGAATTCCGTCTCGTGATCGGTCATGCGCAGATCGTAGCGACCTGGGGGACGGCCACCCTGCCCTGACGTCCAGCCGGGTCAGGCGGGGCCGAAGGGGGTGTCGCTCCAGCGGAACCAGGCGCGGGAGTCCCGGACGTGCAGGAGGAACTCCGGGACCGGGCCCGACGGGGACACCAGGGAGAGGGCGGCGGCGATGCGGTCGTAGCAGTCGTCGAAGCGCTCGAACTGCTCGGCCTCCAGCAGGTCGAGGCACTCGTCGAACCACGGCCGCACCCGCGCGAACGCCTCCGTCGGGACGAAACGACCGTGCAGCCACGGGAAGTCGGCGTCGTCGACCACGATCCCGCCGAGCGGCTCCCCGCCCTGCACCAGCCGCCAGACCCCGCCCACGTACCCCATCGCGCCCCCGTCCCCGCAGCCCCGTGGACCGCACCCTCCCACACGCCACCGACAGCCGACGGGCCCCGGCGGACGGAAAAGGCGGTGCCGGTGCCGCCCGGTCAGCTGCAGAATCAGCCCATGGTGGACATGCAGGCGTTGCGGGACGCGGTGGCGGGCTGGGCGTCGGGCGGCCCCGGCGAACCCGCGCGGGAACTGGCCGGGCTGCTGGGGGTGCGGACCGTGGTGCTGCTGGAGGGCCCGAGCGACCTCGCGGCCGTCGAGGCGCTGGCCTCGCTCACCGGCCGGGACCTGCCCGCCGAGGGGGTGTGCGTCCAGCCGATGGGCGGGGCGATGAGCGTGGGCCGCTACGCCGCCCTGCTCGGCCCGTCCGGGCTGGGGCTGCGCCTGGTCGGCCTCTGCGACGAGGGCGAGCAGCGCTTCTACGACCGCGCCCTCGACCAGGCCGGCGCCGCAGGCGAGAAGGCGGTCTTCGTCTGCGCGGCGGACCTGGAGGACGAACTCATCCGCGCCCTGGGCGTGGCCGGCGTCGAGGAGGTCCTGCGCGCGGAGGGCGACCTCCCGGGCTGGCGGACCTTCGTGCGCCAGCCCGCACAGCGCGACCGCCCCCCGCAGGACCGGCTGCGCCGCTTCCTCGGCACGAAGAAGGGCCGCAAGATCCGCTACGGCGGCCTCCTCGCCGGCGCCCTCGCCCCCGACCGGGTGCCCGCCCCGCTCTCCGCGCTGCTCGCGAGCCTGTGAGCGCGCCGGGCCGGCCGGCACCGGCTGGCCGGAAACGGCGGGGCCGTCCGCCGTTTCCGGATAGCGCCCGACCGGCCGCCCGCGGTCCACTGGGATCGATCTCGCGGTGGCCACCCCACGGGCCATCGCGAGCAGCCTGCGCCGGGAACGGGGAACGGGTGACCGCTCCCTGGCCCCGCCGGGAAAACGGCAGGTGAGTGTCGGTGGGCCGTTGTATGGTGCGGACCCTGACGATCTTTCGTCTTCCCGACCGATCGACCTACGGGGGCCCTTCTTGAACCGCAACTCCACCGCGCGCCGCGGCGCGTTCCTGCTCGCCACGACCGGGCTCGTCACCGCCGGCCTGCTGGGCGGCACCGCCCAGGCGATACCCAACTCCGCATCGCTCTGGGTCGGTTACGGCAAGGCGAACACGTACGCCAGCGTCAAGTGCGTCCAGCAGACGTCCAACTCCCTGCACTACCAGACCGGGTACAAGGAGATCGCCGTGGACGGCCGGTTCGGCCCGGACACCTACGGCGCGGTCGTGGCCATCCAGAAGTGGGCCTCGCTGGAGCAGGACGGCGTCGTCGGCCCGCGGACCGGTGACGTCATGGTCGAGTCCACCAAGGACTCCTTCGGCTGCTACCGCTCCCTGCCGACCCTGCGCTGACCACAAGTCAGACAGGGCGATGTGGCCGGTGGCAGAGCGGCTCGGGACCGCCCCTGGCGCCCGCGGCACTACATCACCGCCATCGCACGCGGCCCGTGGCGTCTGCCGCCCGGATCCGCGCGGCAGACGCCACAAGAGAATGCCAGCGACAGCAGGCGACATGGCATATTAGTTCCCACATGACCGTGAGTGCGCCAGAGTTCCATTCGTCGGGAACTTTGAACCGGCTTCGGCTAAAGGCTGTCTCGTAACTCGGCTGGCAGGGTGAGGCAACGGGTGTGGCCATGGGGTCTGGCCTCAGCCGGCGAGGGCGAGGTTGTGCATGCGGGCGATGCCGCTGGCTGCCCAGTAGACGGCCAGGCCCTTGCGTCGGCAGTTGCGGAGGATCTTCCAGTTCTTCATGCGGGAGATGGCGTGTTCGACCCGTGCCCGCACCCTGAGGTGGGAGCGGTTGGCGTCCTTCTGCCAGTCGGACAGGTCCTGGCCGGGCTTGCGGCGATGCGGGATGAGCGTGCCGGTGCCGCGGTAGGCACCGTCGGCCAGCACGATCGCGTCGCCGCAGGCGGCGTCGACGCCGGAGTCGGCGAACGCCTGGCAGTCGTTGCGGTTGCCGCGCACGGGTCGGCCCACGGCCAGGACGACGCGGGTGTGCGCGTCGATGAGGATCTGCAGGTTCGCCGAGTGCTGGTAGTTCTTCGATGGGGCGGCCACACTGCGGTCGTGGGTCGGGACCAGGGTCCCGTCGACGATGACCACCTCGTCGGCAGTCGGGTGTCGGCGGGTCCGTGCCAGGGCCAGGAACGGGCTGTGCCGGTCGACGATCCGGTGGGCGGCCGCCGGCGAGACGCCGAACAGCGGCGCGAGCTGGCGCATCGTCAGGTTCGTCCGGTAGTACACCGCGACCAGCAACACGCGGTCCTCCAGGGATAGGGTTCACGGGCGGCCGGGCTTGGACGGATCCAGCACCCGCCCGCCGCGGTACTTCACCGCCTGGACCAGACGCCTGAACTGGGCCGGGCGCAGCCCGGTGAACACCTCGATGAGCTCACGACGCTCCGCCGACAGCAACTGCGCACCCAGACCAACGCCGCCCAGCCCACGGAGTTACGAGACAGCCTTTAGCGTGACGACACCTGTCGGTTAGTTCTTCGACTTCTTCTGCAGCAGCCGGTCTCCGAGGACCAGGAAGTCGAGGTCCATCGACCGAAATGCTGCCAGTGCATCATCGGCCAGATCGACAATCGGCTGGCCTCGATCGTTGAAAGAAGTATTCAGCAGCACCGGCGGCACGCCCTGGGCATCCAACGAGTCCAGGACACCGGCAACAAACGGCGCCTCGTCCCCGATGACCTGCGGGCGCGTTGTGCCGTCCACATGGACCACGCCTGGGGCGACCCGGTGTCCCTCCTCGGTGACTCGGGCAGCGCCCAGCATGTACCGACTCAGATTTTCCTGATACTCCCAGAGCTGTTCGGCATATTCGCGATGGGTCACCCCGGCAAAAGGCCGCCATTGCTCCCGGTTCTTGATCGAGTTGACGCGCGAATGAATTTCCTTGGTGTTCGGCACGGCAATGATCGATCGATGGCACAAGGCACGCGGGCCGATCTCTGCACGACCAACCGCGACAGCACCGACAGCGCCATCTATCAGGAGGGATGCAACCTTGTCCGCATCGGCCTGGTACGAGAGAAGTCCGGTGGTATCAAGAGCACGGTCACCGTGGCTGCCGACGGTTCCGTCAGTCACATCCCGGCCGAGGTAGGGGCTGAGCGGCTCCGTCTGTTCCTGCGGAGGACGCACCGTCCACGCAGCACCCAATGCCACGCCCGCATCGTGTGGCACTGGCGGTACATACAGCGGCCCGTCAAGAGTACCGTTGGTGCTGCAGTTGAGTGACACCCCACCACTCAGGCACAAACTGTCGATACCGGTGATCTGCCGCGTCATCTTCGCCAGGTGTCGCACAGCCTCCTCGATGGTTCGCTGCGCGGCATAAGCGACACGCACCGCTCTCGCATCCTGGGCGATCATGGCCTCCGGCAGAGTAGGCGCTGACCCTCCGGCGATGCGATTGTACTCGGCACGCCACAGCCGTGATACGGCGTCATACTCTTCCTTGATATCAGAAGCGGTTGCCCGATCCCGCTCGCCGGTCAGGGGGGCCACCGCGAGACGATATCCGTCCGCGTCAATGCTTACCAGCGGTTCGACATCTACTTCCGAAGCTCGACCGTACGCCGCGAGGCCCATGGTCTTACCAGCGTTGAGGAACGAAAATCCGAGCCACGTCGAAGCTGCATCATACGCGTAGCCCAAAGAAGCTGTGCGCCCCCAGGTACGCTCGCAACGCGGTTCTTCCCCGTTCCGGAAACGCCAGATAGAGGTGGACTCGTTCTCTCCGTTGCCGTCAACTACAAGGACACCAGCTTCGGAGAAGCCGGAGGCGTAGAAAGCGGAGGCTGCATGAGCCTGGTGGTGCGGAACGCGCACCACCTCTGGAAGGTGACTCCCAAGGGTGAGCCCCACAGCTTCCGCAAGGAATTCCCGATCGTTGGCAAATCTCCCAGGGTAAAGCTGTTCGCTGTCCCATCCCACAGCGACGACGCTGATGTCGTCAGCAGTCAGTCCAGCCTGCCTCAGGCAGGCTTCGGCGGCTCCCGACGGTGCGCGGTGCAGGGAATGACGATGCCGGTTCACGCGCTCCTCTTCACAGAAAGCAAATACGCGACCGTGTTCGTCGACGAGGCAAGCCGAAGTGTCGTGCCAGCCGGTGGGAGGTGCATTGAGGCCGAGGATCCACATGACTTCTCCTGGTGGTGATAGTAGTAAACGAAGTTGAACAGCGAGATACGGTCTAGACGAGGGTCTCCAGGTGGTCGGCGGCGGCGGAACGCCCGTCCTCGCTTGAGAGTGACTTTGCTAGCCGAAGGACTCGCGAGTGAGCTTCAGGGGTATTTACCTTCCTGATCGCTCGCAGTAGGTTATCGATGGCCAATTCACTGAGCGGAATCATTCGGCCCACCTTCAGCTGCTCCAGACGTCTTCCCCAGAAGGGTTGGTCGAAGGCGACGGGGCAGATAATTGTCGGTAGCCCCGAACGTATCGACACTTCGGTGGTTCCGGCACCACCGTGATGCACGGCAAACTGACAGCGCGGTAGTACCGCCTCATGATTAATTCTGCCTACGACTTGTATCCTGGCTGGATCTACCAGTGACTCCCAGGGGTCTTCGGTAGCGCTCCAGCCAGCGCCCACCAAAGCGCGTATTCCGAGTCTTTTGCTCACCTCATTAACTAGCCTCAGAAGAGCCGGAAGATCTTGGACGGGCATACTGCCGAATCCGAAGTACGCGGGCGGTTCGTCTGCATCAAGCCAACTCAGGAAGTTGGTGTTGTCTTCGGTTGTCGAGAGAAAGGTCTGTTGCTCTCGGGACGGTCGGATGAATCCGGCGAATGGGCGGTTATCCCCCCAGTGGTGAAGTCGTCCGACCAGCTGTTGGCTGTAGGCCTGAATATCAAGGGCGGACATTCGAGACACAATTTCGCTTGGACTGCCTGTAAATTCTGGGAGTCCTATTCTCCGCCGCACTTCTGCCATGTACCCGGATCCGAAACGCCTCTCGGTTTGGTCAGCCAGCCAGTGCGTGTACAGGTTGACTGGGGAAGGGTATCTGTATTGATGAAAGAGTGGGGATGGATAGCTCCGATTGGGCCGCACCGGGGAGTGGTGGACGCACGCCAATGGAATGTTTTGTGCTTCGGCCATGCATGCTGCTTCAAGTTCGGTGCTCAGGCCTGAGACGACAATGTCGGCTCCACGGACCTGCGAGGAAAGAACGGATATCAGGGAGTTGGCAGATGCTCTCTTGTATGCCAGCAGGCCTGCCATATATTCACGCCGATCAGTCGCGTGCGACAGCCAGCGCTGCCCCTCGCTGGATCGCAGGAAATCCTGCGCCGGCTGCCCCATCGGGAAAGTCGCTAGTCCCAGCGCCTCTCCGAAATCCGTCAGATCCGGTGGGGTAGAGAGCGAGACCTCGTGGCCGCGGGCGGCCAGTTCACTTCCGAGAAGTGCCATCGGCTGAATATCGCCGCGACTCCCCAGAACCGCCATGGCTATCTTCATGCTCTCACCGTTGCGCCCTCTAGAACCAGGTCAGAACTGCTGCTGTGGTCGTCGTTCCGCCTCCCACTGAGGCCAGCGGAATTCGCTCTCCCTGCTCGATGGGGCGGCGGCGATTTTCTTCTGCCAAAGTGAAAGGGATCGATGCTGCTCCGGTGCTCCCGAATGGCGGGGCGGAGAGTGGGATGCGGTTCATATTAATCCCACTTTCGGTTGCTAGAATTTCTATCATCCGAGTGCTTCCCTGATGAAGGAAGGCTCGGTCAATGTCGCCCGCGCTCCACGCCACTTCTCGTAGTACATCATCGACTGCCTGCGGAACGGCTGTTCTGGCGTACTCCTCTACTGCCCTGCCTTGCGGCCGGAATAGATGGCGCCCCTTCCCGCGGTGTCTGCCGTCCGCCGCTTCTCGGGTGCCGCCTACCCTGGCCCCGGCGAGTTCGTCGCCATCTGCATCGGCTTGGAGTTTGATCGTATGGATACCGTAGCCCTCGGTTACATTCGCCAGTAGCACTGCTCCGGCGGCGTCCCCGAACAGTGGCGCGATGCGTCGATCAGTGCGGTTGACAGCAGGGGAGTGCAGGTCGGTACCGATCACCAAGGCCGTGCTGTCCAGCTGCTTTCGGATCATGCAACGGGCCGCGTCGACTGCATGGAGGAAGCCTGAGCAGCCGACATTGACATCGAAAGCCGGCGTGCCTCTCATTCGAACGGCAGTGGCGGGCTGTGGCTGATCCGGGGTTGACGTCGCAAGAATCGTCAGGCCGATATTCATCCGCCCGTCAGTCGAATTTGCGAAAAGGTCCTCGACGGCATGGGCGGCCATCTGCGAGGTACTCATTCCCGGAGGGCAGTACCGCCTGGCGTTGATCCCTGTGCGCGAGGCTATCCATTCAGGGCTCGCTCCGGACCACTCGCTTATTTGATAATTGTCGATGACGGTGCTGGGAGCGTATCCCCCGGTGCCGATGATACCGACAGGCATCGCGACTCCCTAACGACGGGTTGTGGTGATCACGGGAAGCGAATTTTTGCGC
This sequence comes from Kitasatospora sp. NPDC101176, assembly GCF_044768035.1. Lineage (NCBI taxonomy): Bacteria > Bacillati > Actinomycetota > Actinomycetes > Kitasatosporales > Streptomycetaceae > Kitasatospora > Kitasatospora sp. NPDC101176. Next base: position 141,401 of record NZ_JBIWPA010000003.1, on the reverse strand, counting down.
GTGGATCGTGCCAGCTGGTCGCCCCGAGGGGATTGACCATGACCTCCACGACAGCGCACGTCCAGGTAAATCCGCCACCGATTCCGACGAGTAGTACCCGGGTGCCCGGAGCGAGGACACCTTTTTCTGCGAGATAGTTGAACCCTGCAAGCTGGTCGGCCGGGCCGAGATGCCCGGTTCTGCGGGAGAATTCCCACGCCGTTCTTCCCAGGTCTTCTTCACCCAACGGTTGCAGACATTGGCGGATGGTCATCTCTTCACCCAGGTGAGGGGTCACCAGGATGTCCATGTCTCGTATCGTTGCATCAGCCTCCCCCAGGGCCTGTCTCGCGGACTTCTGCAGACCCTGCTCGAGCAGTTTCCACACGTCATCCTTGTCTGCTTTGCCCATGAACTCCTGGCGACGGCGGTTCAGGTCGATTCGGTGATCCGCGGTGAACCGGTAAGGGCCGAAGGGCTCGTCGCCCCGGTGGATGGCCTCCAGGCCGGGCTCCGAGTAGGTGGCCATAGAGATGATTCGGGCGAATCCACCCTGTCGGGAGAGGGCCATGGCTGCGGCGCCGTCGCCGAACAGCACGCGATCGGAGCGCCAACGATCGAACGAGGGATCCGCCCATACGTCACCCGCGGTGCAGACGGCGACCGCAGCCTCGGGGTGGGCGGCGAGGTAGGCGGCGGCGAGCTCTACGGCTACGAGTCCACCGTTGGACCCGGAACGGACTTCTGCGGAGAAGCATCCGGGGGCGGCTATACCGTTCTGGATGTAAGACCCGGAGTTCCAGACGTCGATCCCGTTGTGAAATAGGACGGAGTGCAGCACGGCGCCGACCTCGGTCCGCCGATAGCCGCTGCGCTGCAGAGCCTGATTGCCTGCTTTGACCGCCATTCCTGGCGCAGTGTCCCCGGCACCGGCCACCGTGACGGACAAGTGGCCGCTGATACGAGCCGATCTCTCGTCGTAGGCCCCGCTTTCAAGCGCTTCTCTGACAGTCGTGACACCTGGAAGACATGCACCGGTGCCAGCGATATACAGGTCGTTCCACTTCATTGTCGTCGCTCCCTAGTAGTGAATAACTAGCCCTTCCTGAGGTTTTGATTCCACAGGGGGCCGAGAACCCGACTTGTGGGTTTCCGGATGCCTGGGGTGACGCACGCCAGGCGGGGAAATCAGACGCTGCGGCGGACGGCTTCCCCTTTCGGTCGCGGGTAGTGAGGAGTCCGGAACTCGGACTCTGCCAGGGGCGTGGCCGTCGGGCCTGGCGGCCGCAGAGACGTCACTGGTGCCGGTGGGCTCGAGTTTCTTGCTTCTCAGCTGCCTACGGACTGATGCTGTAAAGGGCTCACGAGATGATCACTCCCGGCTAAGATTGCTCTCTTCCCTGTCCAGGGTCCGCCTCGTGCAGGAGCAAGAGGGTCATCCATTCGGTTGACCGATCGGGCAGGGGCGGGCGCCTCATCGGACTGGCTCGCCCTCTGATCAGGGGAGGTGGTGGTGCGTCTGCGTGCCGGCCTGGACTCGCGGCCATGATCTCGGTGTCTCCCCATGCGCCGTGTAGCAGGCGGCGTCCGCCGATTGCCGCTCCGCTGTGTTCTCGGGCCGGGACCGCCCCCGGATCCCGGGTGAGGGCTCAGCCGCCGGACGGGCGGTAGGGAACGGATAAGGGGCGGGGAGACGCCGGCGAAACCTCCGGTTCGGTCCACTGGTGCAGGCGTGGCGGCAACGGGCCGCCGCCTGTGGAGAGGACCTGTCTCATGCGCACCAGTACCCAGTCGTCGCGTCGGGTGAGCCGCGGAACACGGATAGGCATCGCGTCGGCGGGCGTGCTGAGCGCGGCGTTCCTGATCACTGCGTGCGGGGCGGGAGGCGGTGGGAGCGCTTCGGGCGGGGCCTCGTCACCCGCCGCCCAGGGCGGGGGCTCCTCGGGGGGAACCGTCCAGGACGCTGCGGTCAAGTACGCGGGGTGCATGCGTCAGAACGGGATCAACATGCCCGACCCCAAGGCCGACGGAAGCATGCAGACCGGCCCGGGGCAGTTCGACAAGGCGGCGTTCCAGAAGGCCGCCGACGCGTGCAAGCAGTACCTGCCGGACCAGGGGTCCGCGGGCTCCGGGACACAGGCCCAGAACCAGGACCAGCAGCTCAAGCTCGCCCAGTGCCTGCGCGGCGAGGGGCTGAACGTGGCCGACCCGAAGCCCGGCGAGGCCCTGGGCCTGCCCGGGAACCTCGGTGACCCACAGACGGCCAAGGCCATGCAGAAGTGCGGCGCGGGCGCAGGGTCGGGAGCGGGTCGGTGAGTGGGGGGAGCGGGACGAGCGGGGGCTGGGACGGCGGGACGGTCGTGGTGCCGCAGGACCAGGGCGTGCACCCGGACGTGGCCACCTACCCGGACCAGGCCACTTGTCCGGACCAGGCCACCTGTCCGGACCAGGCCACCTGTCCGGACCAGGTGACCTGTCCGGCCGCGGGCGCCTACCCGGACGTGGGCCCGGTGGGGGCGGGCGCCGCGGACGAGGGCCCGGCGGACGGGGCCGATGCGCGGGAGGGTCGGAGTGGTCCCCGCTGGCGGTTGTGGGTGTGCGGGTTGGTGACGGTGGGCGTGCTGGGCGCGGGCGTCGGCGCGATGTGCACGGACTGGGGCGGGAACGCCGCACCGGTGGCTCCCCAGGCGAAGGTGCAGTCGCAGCCCGTGGTCCGGGGGGACCTGAAGGCCTCGGTGAACGTCGACGGGACGCTGGGGTTCGGGGCCCCGCGGCAGGTGTTCGCCGGTGTCGGCGGGGGCGGCGCGGACGCGGGCGGCGGGGCGGGCGGTTCGGGTTCGGGCTCCGGTTCGGGCTCGGGTGTGGTGACGTGGCTGCCGTCGGTCGGTCAACAGGTCGACCGGGGAAAGCAGTTGTACGCAGTCGACGGTGCGCCGGTCGTGCTCTTCTACGGCGGCACCCCGCTGTGGCGGACCCTGTCCGAGGGGGTGTCGGACGGTCCCGACGTGAAGGTGCTGAACGACAACCTGGTCCAGCTCGGGTACGGCCGCGGGTTGAACGCGAACGCGCACTTCTCCGCCGCCACCCGGGCGGCGGTCATCCGCTGGCAGAAGGACCTGAAGGTGCCGCAGACCGGCACGGTGTCCCCGGCCGCGGTGAAGGTGCAGGACGGAGCGGTGCGGGTGACGTCGCTCAAGGCCACGGTGGGTGGAGCCGCCTCCGGCGAGGTGCTGTCGGTGTCGGGCGCCGTGCGGCAGGTGACGGTGAAGATGCCGGTGGCCCAGCAGTCGCTGGCGGTTCAGGGCGCCAAGGTCACCATCACGCTTCCGGACGGCAGCACCGTGCCGGGCAGCGTGGCGGAGGTGGGGACCGTCGCATCCGTTCCGGACCCCGGCGGGGGCAAGGGAAGCGGTGGCGGCAGCGGTTCGGGCTCGGCCACCGTCGACGTGCAGGTGGCCCTGGACGATCCGAAGAAGGCGGCCGAGTTGGACGGGGCCCCGGTCAGCGTCGCGTTCAGCGGCGAGACTCGCAGCGGGGTGCTGTCCGTACCGGTCAACGCCCTGCTCGCGCTCCCCGCCGGCGGCTACGGCGTCGAGGTGGTCGAGGGCGGGGACGCGTCGCCCACCACCGTGCCGGTCACCACCGGCCTGTTCGCCGGCGGCCGGGTCGAGATCACCGGCGACGGTATCCACGAGGGCCAGAAGGTCCAGGTGCCCGGCACATGACGCACCCCACCCCCATCGTCGTGGACACCGGCACGGCCGCTCACCCGCCCGTCGGCCGACCGGAGGCCGTCGTCGACCTGGCGCAGGTCACCCGGTCATACCCGGGCGGGTTCACCGCACTGCAAGGAGTGAACCTCAGGATCCACGCCGGCGAACTGCTGGCGATCGTCGGCCCGTCGGGATCGGGCAAATCCACCATGCTGCACATCATGGGCACCCTGGACCGCCCCACCACCGGCCGTGTGGTCATCGCCGGCCACGACCTGGCCTCCTTGACGGACCGTCGGCTGTCGGCCTTGCGCGCCCGGCACATCGGCTTCGTCTTCCAGGCCTTCCACCTCGTCCCGGGCATGAGCGCCCGCGACAACGTCGCCGAAGGGCTGCTCTACAGCGGTCTCTCCCGCGCCCAGCGCCGCAGGCGCGCCCAGACCGCACTGGCGCGCGTGGGCCTGGCCGACCGCGCGGACCACCGGCCGCACCAGCTCTCCGGCGGCCAGAAACAACGCGTCGCCATCGCCCGCGCGCTGGCCGGCGAACCCGACCTGCTCCTGGCCGACGAACCCACCGGCGCGCTGGACTCCGCCACCGGACAGACCGTCCTCGCCCTGCTGCACGAGCTCAACCGCCAGGGCACGACCATCGCGGTGATCACCCACGACACGCAGATCGCCGACAGCCTGCCCCGGCAGGTCCGCATACGCGACGGACGTGTCGTCGCCGACACCAGGAACCCTTCAGCATGAGTCCGACCGCCGCCTCCCTTCCGCCCGCCACCGGCCGCACCGGCAAGACCGCCGCGAAGCCGCTGTCCGCCGCACGCCTGGGCCCGCGCGACGTCCTCCACACCGGCTCCGCCGGACTGCGCGGACGCCCCATGCGCGTCATCCTCTCCGCGCTGGGCATCGCGCTGGGCATCGCCACCATGATCGCCGTCGTCGGCATCTCCGCCTCCAGCAAGGCCCAGCTCCTGCAACAGCTCGACCGCCTGGGCACCAACATGCTCGTCGTCACCCCCGGGCAGGCGATGATCGCCGGCCAGGACACCCGCCTGCCCGTCGGATCCGCCGCCATGGTCGGCCGCATCGACGGCGTCGAACACGTCGGGGCCACCGCGGACCTGCCACAGCCGGTCCGCCGCAGCGACAGGATCCCGGCGACCGACACCGGCGGCATCGCGGTCAAGGCCGCCGACCAGGACCTGCTGGCTACCCTGCGCGGCACACTGCACGCCGGCACCTGGTTCAACCAGGCCACCGGCCGGTACCCCACCGTCGTCCTGGGCCAGGTGGCCGCCCAGCGCCTGGGTATCACCACCCCCGGCCGGCAGGTCTACATCGGCGACCGCTACTTCACCGTCATCGGCATCCTCGACCGGATGCCCCTGGCACCCGAGATCGAACGCTCGGCCCTGGTCGGCTGGGACGCGGCCGGGCAGCTCCTGGGCTTCGACGGTCACCCGACCGCCCTGTACGAACGCTCCACCGACGGCAGCGTCGAGAGCGTACGCGCCCTGCTGGCGCGCACCGCCAACCCGGAGAACCCGCAGAACGTCGGCGTCAGTAACCCCTCCTCCGCCCTGCAGGCCAAGGCCGCCACCGAGAGCGCCTTCAACAGCCTCCTGCTCGGCCTGGGCGGCGTGGCCCTGCTCGTCGGCGGCGTCGGCGTCGCCAACACCATGATCATCTCTGTGCTCGAACGCCGCCACGAGATCGGACTGCGCCGCTCCCTGGGGGCCACCAAGGGCCAGATCCGCATCCAGTTCGTCACCGAGTCACTGCTGCTCTCCGGCCTGGGCGGGATCGCGGGGATCGTCCTCGGGTCGGGGGCCACACTCCTGTACGCCACCGCCTCCCACACCCCGTGGACCGTCCCCCTCTGGGCCGTCACCGGCGGCTTCGCCTCCACCCTCGCCATCGGCAGCCTCGCCGGCCTCTACCCGGCCGTCCGCGCCGCACGCCTCTCCCCGACCCTCGCCCTCCACGCCACCTGACGGGACGCCACCCGGCCAGGCCGCGGCGCTGGTGGACGCAACCCCGCCCACCAGTGCCGCGGCAAGCCGGAAAGATCTCCTGCGGATGAGATCGTGTCGGACGTGGGCGAGACGGAACAGGGTGTGCACGAGGCTTCCGGCCTGCTGGGCAGGATGGAGCGGAACCTGGCCGAACGCGCCTGCCCCCTGCACCGCCGCAGGAAGAACGCGACCGCCACCGATGCGCCCGATCTCGTGGTCGCCGACGGCGGACTCGACGACGACACGTTCAACATCGTGGCGGCTGCGCGCTTCACCGACGCCACCGCTCCCGGCCGGGTAGCGGAGACGCTCCGGACGCTGACCGCGACGGGCCGGCCCTTCTCCTGGTGGGTCGGCCCCGCCACCACACCCCCGGACAACTCGCCGACTGCGCGGTGGTCCTGGCCGCGACCCGGGATCCGCCGGCCGCCACGGTCGGCCGCTTCTTCGCCGATGCGGCCGACGGAGCCCTGGCCCCCGACTGCCCGGCGCGCTACCTCGTCGGATACGTGGACGGACGAGCCGTCCGCTCGGCCGAGGTCTTCCTCTGCGCGGGTGTCACCGGGATCTACGACACCGCCACCCCCGCCTCCGACCGCCGCCGCGGATACGGCGGGGGCCGTCACCCTGGCAGCCCTGCACGCGGCCCACGACGCGGGCTACCGCACCGCCGTCCTGCAGGCGTCCCCGGACGGAGAACCCGTCTACCGCCGGCTCGGGTTCCAGGCCTGCGGCCAGTTCACCGAGTACGCAATCACTCCCTGACACCTCCGGCCGGGCCGGGCGGTGGACACCGCGGTCCACGATTCCGGCGGTGCTCCTCGGCCCGCCAAGTCCCGGACCCGGCGCACCGAAGTGTCCCGTGCCCGGGGTCCCGCCCCGGGCACGGGACACTCACTACGGCGGCGCCTACGCGCTGTAGACGCCGACCTCGTGCAGCGAGTACCCCCACTGGGTGCCGCGCTGCACCCCGTGGACGCGGACGTAGCGGGCCGGGACGCCGGCGAAGCGGGCGGTCTCCGGGCCGCCGCCCCCGGTGGTGGTGGACCAGGCCGTGCGCCAGGTGCCGCCGTCGGTGGATACCTCGATCCGGTAGGCCCGCCCGTAGGCGCGTTCCCAGTCCAGCGTGACCCGCCCGACCAGGGTGGTGGCGCCGAGGTCGACCTGGAGCCACTGGTCGTCGCTCCACTCGCTGGCCCAGCGGGTGCCGGTGTCGCCGTCCACGGCCCGGCCGGGCGCGTAGCTGACGAACGGGTTCCACCACTCGGTGGTGCTGGCCGCGGCCGGGTGGCCGGCGGCCAGGTTCACGGAGGACCGGTGCTGCTCCGAGGCCCCCCAGGTGGTGAGGTAGGACTCGGCGCCGCGGAACAGGTCGTCCAGCACGTCCTGGCCGCCGACCTGCCGGATGTCCTCCAGCCAGTCCGGGACGAGGCCGTAGTGCGCGGCGCCGTCGGTGTTGATGTCCCAGGTGCGCGAGCCGGCGGTCTGGCGGTCGATGAGGGAGCCGCCGTCCTGGCTGCGGAACGGGTAGCGCACCGGGTTGGCGGTGTCCGCCCCGCGCGGCCCGGGCCAGCCGCCGACGCCGTTCATGTCCGTGCCGTAGCCGTAGCCCACGTGGTACTTGTCGCGCAGCGCGTCGGTGCGCTTGGCCTCCGCGCTGAACGCCCCGGCGCCGTTCATGTACTGGGCGACGAAGCCGCCGAGCTTGTAGACCCGCTCGATCCAGTCGAGGTCCATCCAGCTGTGCGAGGAGATCACGCCCGGGTAGGACTCGGACTCCAGGATGGAGAACGAGCGGTCGGCCGCCTTGACGCTCATGTGGTCGACCTCGAGCATCATCTTGCGTTTCATCAGCCCGCGCACCGCGTACTCGCCGAGCTCGGTGAGCCCGCGGCTGTTGCACTGCGCGTCGCCGGCGTAGGAGGGCACCGCGACCCCGGCGGGGAGCTGCTGCTGCACCGCGGGCGTGGGGGCGAGCCCGATCGGGTTGTCGTGCTGCGGCCCGGCGCACTTCTCGGTCTTCCAGAAGGTGCCGGTGGAGAGGAACTGGCCGACGTTGATGGCCGTCCCGAGCGCGCCCTCGTCGAAGCGCACCCCGCACAGCGCGTTGTCGAACTTGTGGCAGAGGAACATGCTGCGCACGCCCAGCCCGTACAGCTCGTCCAGGCCGCGGTCGATGTCGGCCTTGCTGCACTGGGCGACGTCGAGGATCTGCTTGCAGCCGAAGGGCTCGGAGGTCTCCACGCCGAGGACGACGGCGAGTTTGCCCTGCTTGACGACCTCGCGGGCCTGCGCGCTGTCGGTGACGATGCGGAACCAGCCCTTGCCGGGCCCGCCGTACATCGAGTCGACGTAGGCCTGCAGGTCGTACGTCTTCTGCGCCTGGAGGCGGATGGAGGTCATCTCGTCGCAGCTGCGGTCCTTGAAGAAGTAGACCGAGCAGATGACCCCGTTGGTGACGAGGTCGTTGACCAGGACGCGCTGGCCGCCGCGCCAGGCCCGTTCGATCCACGCGTAGTAGTTCTGCTGGTGGGTGAGCGAGTCGTGGGCCGGCCAGTCCTTGAAGGTGGGCCAGCCGACCGGGTCGTGCTTGCCGTCGCCGCCCTTGGTGATGAGGTCGAAGATGGCGAGCGAGCCGTCGGGGTAGTGCTCGGGGCAGTCCTGCAGGGCGTCCGCGATGCCCGCTTCGGAGAAGGACTTGCCGCAGATGAGGCGGCCGCCGAACGCCTCGTTGGCCATGATGTGGTCGTGCGCGTCGACGAAGCCGCGGACCTTGCCCTGGTCGTCGGTGCCGCGGAAGGGCTCACCGGTGACGTTGATCCGGGAGTCGGGCGAGGGCCGTGCGGTCGGGTTCCACCAGCCGTTGTCGCCGGGTGCGGCGGGTGCCGGTGCGGCGAGCACCATGGCGGCCAGGGTCAGGAGGGCGGCCAGGAGCGCGGCTAATCCGCGCCTGCCGTGGGGGAGTCGGTGCAAGGGGTCACCACCCGTGTCCGAGGTGAGGGGGTGGCGCGGACGGGCACCGGGCACCGTCCGGGACGTGCGGACCGGCCCGTCCGGGCCGGATGTCATGAACCGCGCACTCGGTTGTGACGAGAATCGCCACTGTTGGACTGGTAGTCAATAGCCGTGCCCGGACTGGGCTCCCGGCCGGCCCCCGGTGCCCGGCCGGGAAGCGCGTGCGGCTACCGCGGCCCGCCCGGCCCGGCCAGGTGCCGCAGCAGCGAGGTCACCGTGCGTCCGTCCAGGCCGGCGGCCCGCCCGGCGGGGCCGAAGAACGCCGCGTCGACCTCCTCGACGGCGACGACGGCGGAGCGGGCCAGCTCCGTGCCGCGCGCCGTGATCCGCAGCCGGCGGGCCCGGGTGTCCTGCGGGTCGGTCTCCCGGTCCAGCAGCCCCTTCGCCTCCAGCTTGCGGACCAGCTGGGAGGTCATCTTCACGTCGGTGCCCGCCTGTCGGGCCAGCTCCTGCTGGTTGGGCACCTCGCCGCGCCCGTTGAGCCACCACGCGCAGGCCAGCAGCACGAACTGGGCGTGGGTCAGGTCGAACGGCGCCAGCGCGGCGGCGATCTCGCGCTGCCAGCGCAGCGTGGCGTGCCAGAGCCAGAAGCCCGGGCTGTCGGGCCCGCCGTCCGCGGTGGTCGGCGCCTCGCTCACCGGGTGCCGCCGTCCGTGGCGCCGACCGCGACGCCGTCCGCGCCGGCGCCGGGGGTGTGGGCGGCGGCGTGGGCGAGCAGGGCGGCCATCGCCTGCGGGAAGTCCTCGGTGATGGCGGGCCCCAGCTCCGGACCGACCCCGTCGGCCTGCGGGCCGGAGATCTCCAGCCGGTGCACCACCCGGGTGCCGCCCTCGCCCCTGGGGCTCAGCGTGTGGCTGAACCGTAGGACGACGCCCTCGAACTCCGTCTCGTCGGCGTAGCGGACGCCGTCCTGGATGTCGGTGATCACCGAGACGATCGGCTCCTGGCCGGTGGGCGTCATCGACACCTTGCCGCCGACCTCGAACGCCCCCAGCAGGGAGACCGACTCCATCGAGGTGTCCCAGCGGGCCCAGCCGTCGATGTCCTTCAGGACCGCCCAGACCGCCTGCGGCGTCGCGGTCGTCTCACCGGTGTACTCGTGGCTCCACATGGTCGTGCCCCTCTCGCCTGTTCCCGATTTGCTCTACGCGCAGACTATCTCCGCGACGACTGTCTTCGCAAGGGTATGGCCGAAAGCATCCGCCCCCGGTGCCCGTCCATCGTGGACGGACACCGGGGGCGGATCTCGGGGGCGGACGCCTGGGGCTCCTCGGATGAGGGCCGGGGGCCGGAGCGCGGGCGTCAGCGCACGGACTGCGCCACGCGCTGCGCCGGAACTCCGGCCGCCCGTGCACCAGCCGCCGCGGCCCCGGTGGCTCCGGCGGCAGCTGCGGCCGGAGCCGCGCCCAGGGCGGTGCCGCGGGTCTCCTCGGCCCACAGCACGCACACCAGCAGGCCCAGGGCCGTCGTCCCGGCCGCGATCAGCATGGTCGGGCCGGTGCCCAGCCCGGTCAGGGACAGCGGCAGCAGGTAGGTGCCGACGGCCGCGCCGATCCGGCTCACCGAGGTGGCGACGCCGACGGCGGTGGCCCGGATCTCGGTGGGGAACAGCTCGTTGGGGTAGGTCCAGTCGAGCACGTTCGGCCCGCCGCACAGGAAGGCGTAGGCGCACAGCGCGGTCAGCGCGACGGCGGCGGGGGCGGAGGGCCACACGCCCAGCAGGGCGAGCGGGACGGTCATCAGGGCGAACGACCAGATGATCACCGGCCGTCGGCCCCGGGTGTCGATCAGACGCAGCGCCGGGTAGCAGCCGAGCAGGAAGACCAGGCTGATCAGGCCGGTGCCCAGGGTGTCCATCACCGTGCCGCCCGGCATGCCGAACGAGGAGAGGATCTGCGGGCCGAAGGTGAGCATCGCGAAGAGCGGGCCGACCTGGCAGAGGAAGAACAGGCCGCAGAACAGGGTGCGGCGCCGGTAGGGCGGGGTCATCAGCAGGCGCAGCCCGCCGGGCCCGGAGGCCTGTGCGGGGTCGGGCATCAGCTCCCGGCCGTCCACCCGCACCCCGAGGTGCTTCTCGACCACGTGCACGGCGTCACCGACCCGCCCGTTGGCGGCCAGCCAGCGCGGGGACTCCGGCGAGCCGCGGCGGATCACCAGGAAGACGACGCACAGCACGGTGGAGCTGGCCAGCATCCAGCGCCAGCTGCCCGGGCCGGCCAGGCGCAGGAAGGCGTAGCCCGTCACGTAGGCGAGGACGGAGCCCGCGTACCAGGCGACGATCTGCTGACCGAGCAGCCGCCCGCGGTGCTTGGCCGGCAGCCACTCGGCGAGCAGCGAGGTCGCGATGGGGTAGTCGGCGGCCACGGCCATGCCGAGCACGAAGCGCAGCAGGGCGATCGCCCACACCGTGTCCACCCAGAAGGAGAGCACCGAGCAGACGACCATGACGAGCAGGTCGGCGGTGTACATCACCTCCCGGCCGATGCGGTCGGTCAGCACGCCGAAGAGCGCGCCGCCGACGAACATGCCGACCAGGGCGGCGGCGCCGATCAGGCTGACCTCGGCGGTGGAGAGGCCGAGCTCGGGGCGCATCCCGATGAGGGCGACGCCGACGATGCTCAGGATGTAGCCGTCGAGCAGCGGTCCACCGGAGCAGGCCAGGGCCAGCCTGCGGTGGAAGGCGGTATACGGGGCGTTGTCGATGGTGCTGGACATGGGTCTTGGGTCCTCCGGAGCGCACGGTGTGCTCCCGCACGGCGTGCGCCGGGTAGACGGCAGGGAACGGCACCGCCCGGCGGGTGGCGCCGTCGCCCGGTCACACCGGGCGACCGTCCACGGTTGCCCGGGTGGGGAGGGGGCGCCACCGGGCCGAAGGTCGGGCGGATTCGTGACCAAGGTCCCGAAGCGGACGGGCCCTGCGCCCGTGCCGCGACGGCCCCCGACCAGTCCTGCCGGGCCCGGGCCCGCATCGCCCCGCTGCGCGGATCCCGCAGGTGATCCTTCTCACCCCTGACCCCTTTTCGGCCTATTTGCCCACCGCCCGTGGGGGTTGGGCCCGTGTTCGCGAGCGCGGCTCGGAGGGGCGGGCGTGACGGCGCCTTCGCGCCCGGAGGGGCAGGAGCCAGCCGGAAGCCGGTGCGCAGGAAGTCGGCCCGGCCGACTTCCTGCGCACCAGCGGGGGAGGGGTCGCAGGACACGGCCTGGATCACGGATCGAACAGCGGCTGCTTCCCCGCGGTCGGCGGCCGGAACGGGCCGGCACCTGAACCGGTGCCAGGCCCTGCCGTGTTCCCGCAGCCGCCTCAGGAGGGGGTGATGTCCCACAGCTGGCGCGGGTTGTCGTCGCGGAAGCTCTTCACCACCGCGTTGCCGGTGGTGGTCGCCTCGATGACGTAGTTCTCGTCCAGCATCTCGCCGATGACGACCCTGTCGCCGACCCGGTTGAAGGCCCACTGCTGGGTCGGGACGTTCGGGTTGCACTTGACCACCGGGATCGGGTCGCCCGGGTTGGCCGGCGCCTGGAGGCAGCTGCCGTGCCTGCCCACGCTCTCGATCAGGTAGCCCCGGGGGGACGGGTGCAGGAGCCAGTCCTGGAAGGCCCCGCCGTTGGCCTCCCAGGTGACGGCGACGGGTCCGAACGTGCTGGCGTCCAGCGCTCCGTTCGTGTCCTCGTTGAAGAAGCGGACGTTCTCGGCCACCACCGGCCGACCCTGGACCGCGGCGCCCGCGGCCGAGGCGGCGGGGGCGGTCGCCAGCACACCGGCGGCGGCGACGGCTGCGGCGGTGACGGCGGCGGCCTGCTTGACACTGAGCAAGAGGATTCTCCTTCTGCGCTGTTCCCTCGGATCCGTGACTCGACGTCCGGTCATGGATCCGACGCAAACACCCGCCCCGGGCCCCGGCAAGACGGGTGACCCCTATGGATCCGTACACCGACCGGATGGCCCGGAACCGCCGCAACCGTCGGCGTGTCCCAGGGGCCGCGGCAGGTGTCCCTGCCGGGGCCGGCACGCCCCGATGCGAGGGGCCGGACGGCGGGGGAAGGCCCGGGGGAGCGGCCCCGCGCCCGGACCGGCCCCGGGTGGTGCACGGACGAGCCCGTCGCCGCCGAGCGGGACCGGCCGGGCGCCGGGGCGCCGGTGGCCCCGGCGGGGGCGTTGTCACAGGGGCCTGCCAGCATGCTGCCCATGCTCGCCACCTGTCCTGACCAGCGCCGTAACGACCCGTCGGACCCGCCCGGCCTACGGGGTGACTTCGAGGTGCACCTGACCGTGGGGCCGGGCGCCGCCGAGGAGCTGGCCGCGTGGGCCGCCGACCACGGCCTGAAGTTCACCCACATCCTGCTGGCCCGGGGCGCGGCGCCCTCCCAGCCGATGCTCACCCTGCGCGCCCGCGGCACCCTGGAGGAGACGGCCGCGGAGACCGCCCGCACCGCCGAGCGGCTGGCCCGGGCCGGCTTCGCCGTCCTGCGCACCAAGATCGAGGCCACGCCGTGGGCCGAGGGCGTCCCCGCCACGGACGGCGACGCCGCGGCGCACGGGCCGCACCGGTACTTCGAACACCACTTGACGTCCTCTCGGCCTTAGCGGGCTGAGATTCCTACCACGGTCGTTTGGCCGTCTCGGTGGGTTCCTGCTTCAACGCGCTGCGCCGGAACGGGGCCGGTCTTACCTGCGCTCTGCGAGGCGTTTAGCCTGTCCACCCGTCCGGCGGCCAGGATGTTACGTGCGGCGTTGACGTCGCGGTCGTGGGTAGTGCGACAGCGCTCGCAGGTCCAGTGCCGGATCGAGAGGGGCTTGGGGCCGTCCTTGATCCCGCAGGCCGAGCAGATCTGGGAGGTCGGCTCGAAGCGGCCGATGCGGCCGAAGTAGCGGCCGTTTTTGACGGCTTTGTACTCCAGCATCATGAGGAACTGTGACCATCCGGCGTCGTGCACGGACTTGGCGAGGTTGGTCCGGGCGAGGCCCGAGACGGCGAGGTCTTCCACGTACAGGGCTTGGTTGTCGCGTACGAGTCGCGTGGATTCCTTGTGGTGCCAATCCCGGCGTCGGTCGGCTACGCGGGCGTGCTGGCGCGCGACCTTCCTGCGGGCCTTAGCCCGGTTGTTGCTGCCTTTCGCGCACCGGCTCAGGGCCTGCTGCATCCGCTTGAGCTTGCGCTCGGCTTGACGCAGGAACTTCGGCGCGTCGATCTTCTTCCCGTCGGACAGGACGGCGAAGTGAGTGAGCCCGAGGTCGATCCCGGTCTCGGCGTCCAGATCACCTCCGAAGTCCAGGTCGGCGGTGGTATGCGGCGCGGTCTCCACGACGAAGCTGGCCCAGTACCGGTCCGCGGCGTCCTTGGTGACCGTGACCGAGGTCGGCGTGGCCGGAAGCGGCCTCGACCAGCGGACTTCGAGGTTGCCGATCTTCGCCACGTACAGAGGCCGTTGTCCCGCAGGCGGAAGCCGTTGACGGTGAGCCGGATCGACTGCCGGCTGTCCCGCTTGGACCTGAAGCGCGGCGGTGCGATCTTCGGCCCTTGCGCTTGCCGGTGACCGAGGAGAAGAAGTTCCGGTAGGAGGTGTGCAGGTCCCGCAGGGACTGCACCAACACCACCGATGACACCTCCGCCAGCCATGCCCGATCCTCAGTGCGCTTCGCCGCGGTGAGGACCTGTTTCTGCAGGTCGGTGTCCCTGATGTACGGAAGCCCCGCAGCGTGGGCTTCCTGACGCGCCCGAAGGCCGTCGTTGTACACCACGCGGGCACAACCGAACGCCCTTGCCAACGCCATGCGCTGACCAGACGTGGGATACACCCGATAGTTGTACCTGAGCTGCACGACCGCGATCGTATCGTCCGCTCCATGGCACCCGAAACTGACTACAGGCGAGCAAGGCCTTCGTTTCGATGGTGCACATTCATTTGCCCTTCGTGACCAAGCACCGGCGCGACGTGTTCAGCGATGAGATGCTGCACCGCTATCGATCTGCGATGACCGACAACCAGTCCGCGCCGTCCGCCAAGTGGGTGGAACTGGAGTGCGGACCCTGGCGTGGCGTTCGGCTTCCCCGCGCGCCCCCCGACGGCCCGCGTCCGTCGTCCTGCTGCGCGCCCGCTGGCTGGCGCCGCTGATCGGCGAACTGCGGCCGGTGCTGGCCGAGGAGGGCCTGGACGCCGTCCTGCGGCACACCTCCGAGCGGCACACGGGGACCGCCGACTCCCTGGTGATCGTCTGCGAACTGCTGGGCGGCGACCTCGAGTCCGCCCGAAGGGCCATCGCCGACCACCACGGCGGCGAGGACGACTGGCGCGTGCGCGGGCTCGCGGACGCCGCCGAGCGCTACGCCGCCCAGCGCGCCACCGGCTGACCCCTGCCCGGAACCGTCCTTGACGGTCCGTCAGTTCGAGCGGGGCCGGCACGCCGGCCGTGCCGGCCCCGCTCCCCGCAGGTCGCGGCCCCGCCCCGACGCCGGGCCCGGCTCCGGGGCCGCCCCGGCCCGGTGCTTCAATCCGGGCAGGTGCATGCCGATCAGGACGGCCGAAACCGCCCGCGCCGCCACGCACCCGCACCCCGTGCACGCGTCGGCCCCCGCCCGGCCGGACCGACGGGGACCCCGGGCGGACCAGCCCGGGCCGCACCAGGGGAGGGAGCCCGCGTGGCGTCCGTGGGAGAGAGACTGAGCAGGACCCGGGCCCAGGCCTTCATCGGCCGTGAGGAGGAACTCGGCCGCTTCACCCGCGCCCTGGCCGGGGACCCGCACGCACCCTTCGCGTTCTACGCCTTCGGCCCCGGCGGCATCGGCAAGTCCGCCCTGCTGCGCACCCTCGCCGACCGCGCCCGCACCGCGGGCCGCCCGCTCCTCGAACTCGACGGACGCTTCGTCAGCCGCGACCCGGCCGACTTCGAACACGCGGCCGCCGGCTTCCTCGACACCCCCGGCACCGTCCTCCTCGTCGACTCCTTCGAACACTGCCAGTGGCTGGAGACCTGGCTGTGGCAGCGCTTCCTGCCCCGCGCCGCCGACGACACCCTGGTCGTCCTCGCCGGCCGCCTCCCACCCCAGCCCCAGTGGACCGCCGACCCCGCCTGGGCCGGCCTGCTCGACGTCCGCGAACTGCAGCCCTTCTCCGACGACCAGGCCCGCAGCCTGCTCACCACCGCCCGGGTCCGGCCCGAACTGCGCGAACGCGTCCTCGGCTTCGCCGGCGGCAACCCGCTCGCCCTCTCCCTCGCCGCGGCCGCCGGCTCCACCGGCTGGAACCGGGAGGAGGTCTGGGCCCCCTCCGCCGACCTCCTGCGCACCCTGCTCACCGGCCTGATCGGCGAAGTCCCGACGGCCGCCCACCGCCGCGCCCTGGAAGTCGCCGCCCAGGCCCACGCCACCTCCGAGGAACTGCTCTCCGCCGTCCTGCCCGACGAGGACGCCCACCCCCTCTTCGGCTGGCTGCGCGACCTGCCCTTCATGGAATCCACCCCCCGCGGCCTGCACCCGCACGACGCCGCCCGCGAAACCCTCACCGCCGACCTGCGCTGGCGCGCCCCCAACGCCTTCGAGACGATCCGCCGACGCCTCGCCCAGGAATACCTGCGCCTGCTGCGCGAAGCCCCCGAGGAACGCGTCCGGACCGTCACCGACGAGCTGTTCTACCTCTTCCGCGAGAGCCCCGTCCTCGCCCGGCTGCGCACCTGGTCCCGCGAGGACGAGGTGCACGACTGCCCCCTGCGCCCCGAGGACACCGACGCCGTGCTGCGGATGGCCGAACGGACCGAGGGCCCCGCCTCCGCCGAACTGGCCCACTACTGGATGCGCCGCCAGCCGCAGGCCTTCAGCGTCTACCGCCGCGTCAGCACGGGCCAGGCCGTCGCGTTCACCGCCCGCCTCGTCCTGCCGGCCCCCGCCGACCCCCTCGACCTGGCCACCGACCCCGTCGTCGCGGCCGCCTGGGCCCACACCGAGGCCACCGCACCCGTCCGCCCCGGCGAACACATCGGCGTCAGCCGCTTCACCGTCTACCCCGAGCAGTACCAGGTCCCCTCGCGCGTCATCGACCTCAGCAGCTCCCGCGCCCAGGCCGAGGCCGCCCGGGCCCACGGCCGCGCCTACGGCTTCGCCGTCTGGCGCGACGCCGACACCTGGGCCGAACGCGTCAAGGGCACCCTGGAGGACACCGGGGCCCGGCCGCTCGTCGGCGAGCACACCTACGGCGTGTTCGGCGTCGACTGGCGCGAGGAGGGCGTCGAGGCCTGGCTCGGCCGCTTCCTCGACGCCACCGACACCCCCGCCCGGCCCGGCCCCTCCGCCCTCTCCCGCAGCGCCTTCGACCAGGCCGTGCGCGAGGCACTGGCCCACTGGCGCGACCCGTCCGCCTTCGCCGCCTGCGCCCTGACCCGCACCCGCCTGGCCGCCGACCTCGCCGACCCCGCCGAGGAACTGCGCGCCCTGCTGCGCCGGGCCGTCGACGACCTCGCCGCCGACCCGCGCGGCGTGCGCGCCCGCGAGGCCCTGACGGCGGGCCACTTCTCCGGCGCCCCGACCCAGGAGGCCGCCGCCCGCCGCCTCGGCCTCCCGTACGGCACCTACCGGCGCCACCTGCGCCAGGGGCTGGACCTGCTCTGCGAGGCCCTGTGGCGCCGGGAGCTGCACGGGACGCGGTGACGACGGGTCCGGCGGGTCCGGCGGGTCCGGCGCGGCCGCGGGGGAGCGGGGCCGCGCCGGCCGGCGTGCCCGGTGGACAGCCGCGGACAGCAGTGGACAGTCCCCGCCCCCGCCGGGCCTGGAGAGTGGACACCGCCTCGCACCAGGGTGTCCGTCATGACCCCCCACCGCACACCGCCGGGGCGCACCGCCGCCGCCCCCGGCGAACCCCCGGCCCCCCGGGCGCCGTCCATCCGCCGGGTACCGTCCATCCGCAGGGCGGACGGCGCCCGGCGGCCGGGGGCCGCGCTCGCGGTGCTCGCCGCGGCCCAGTTCACCGTCATGCTCGCCACCTCGATCGTGAACGTGGCCCTGCCCCGGATCCGCACCGGCGTCGGCCTCTCCGACACCGGCACCACCTGGGTCGTCAACGCCTACGGCCTGGCCTTCGGCGCCCTGCTCCTGGCCGGTGGGCGGGCCGCCGACCTGCTCGGCCGCCGCCGGGTACTCACCACCGGCCTCGCCCTGTTCGCGGCCGCCTCGCTCGCCGCGGGCCTCGCCACCACCCCCGCCGCCCTGATCGCCGCCCGGGCCGTCCAGGGCCTCGGCGCCGCCGCCGTCGCCCCCGCCGCGCTCGCCCTGACCATGGACCTCTTCCCGCCCGGCCCCGGGCGCGGCCGCGCCCTCGGCGTCTGGGGCGCCGTCTCCGGCGCCGGGGGAGCGGGCGGCGTCCTGCTGGGCGGCGCCCTCACCCAGGCCTGGGGCTGGCCGTGGATCTTCCACTGCGTCGCCCTCGGCACCCTGCTGGTCCTCGCCGCCACCGTGGCCCTCCTACCGCGCACCGCCGACCGCCGCGCCGGCCGCCTCGACCTGCTCGGCACCGCCACCGTCACCCTCGCCCTGACCTGCCTCGTCTGGGGCCTGACCACCGCCCGCGCCGCCGGCTGGAGCGACATCCCGGTCCTGGCCGCCCTCGGCGCCGCCGCCACCCTCCTCGCCGCCTTCGCCGCCCTCCAGCTGCGCCGAACCCGCGGCGGACCGGACCCGCTGATCCCGCCGCGCCTGCTCGCCACCGGCCGGGTGGCCGCCGGCAACCTCCTGATGGCCCTGCTGGGATCCGTCTGGATCGCCCTGTTCTTCTTCCTGCCGCTGTACCAGCAACAGGTCCTCGGATCCGGCCCGCTGCTCACCGGAGCCGGCCAACTCCCGCTCGCCGCCGCCAACATGCTCGGCTCCGCGCTCGCCCCGCGACTGTCCCGCCGGATCGGCGCCAGGGCGACGGTCACCGCCGCCCTGGCCACCGAGGCCGCCGGCCTGCTGTGGCTGTCCCGCATCGACGCCCACGGCGGCTACCTCACCGACGTCCTGGGCCCGAGCGTCCTCGTCGGACTCGGCCTGAGCACCGCCTTCGTCCAGCTCACCGCCTTCGCCGTCGGGGGCCTGCCACCCCAGGACACCGGACTGGCCGGCGGACTGGTCAACACCACCCGCCAGGTCGGCGGCGCCATCGGACTGGCCGCCCTGGCCACCCTCGCCGGCTCCGTCACCGCCCACGCCGCCACCCGCACCCCCCACCTGGAGGCCCTCACCGCCGGCTACCGCGCCGCCTTCACCGCCTCGGCCGCCCTGCTGGCCGCCACCGCCGCCCTCGCCTGGATCCTCACCGGAAACACCAAGCCATCACCACAGCAAGCAATCTGACGCCCGATCACTCCACCCGAAGGAAGAGACCCGTCATGACCACCGGCAAGCCCTACCTGACCGGCCACTACACCCCCCTCGTCGACGAGGTCACCGCCACCGACCTGACCGTCGAGGGCACCCTGCCGCCCGAGCTCACCGGCCGACTGCTGCGCAACGGCCACAACCCCAAGCCCGGCATCACCCCCACCCACTGGTTCAAGGGCAGCGGCATGGTCCACGGCATCCGCCTGCGCGCCGGCCGCGCCGAGTGGTACCGCAACCGCTGGGTCCACACCCCCGCCCTCGACGGCGCCCCCTACATGACCGAGACCGGCCCCGACCTCACCGCCAGCACCGCCGGCACCCACGTCATCGAGCACGCCGGCCGCCTGCTCGCCCTCTGCGAGGCCAACCTCCCCTTCGAACTCACCCCGGAGCTGGAGACCGTCGGCGCCTACGACTTCGACGGCAAGCTGCGCACCGCGATGACCGCCCACCCCAAGGAGGACCCGGTCACCGGCGAGCTGCACTTCTTCGGCTCCTCGCCGGTCCCGCCGTACCTCGTCCACCACGTCGTCGACGCCAAGGGGCAGCTCGTCCACAGCGCCGAGGTCCCCGGCGCGAGCGCCGCCCTCAAGCACGACTTCGCCCTCACCCGCCGCCACGTCGTCTTCATCGAGGGCAACGTCACCTTCGACCCGCAGGAGCACTCCGGCATCCCCTACGCCTGGCGCGACGACCAGCCCGCCCGTATCGGCGTGATGCCCCGCGGCGAGGACGGCGCCCGGCACGTGCGGTGGTTCTCCATCGAGCCCGGCAACATGCTGCACGTCTCCAACGCCTACGAGGACGGCCGGGGCCGCATCGTCCTGGAGGGCCCGACCGTCGACCGCGAGGGCTTCCGGCTCTCCTGGAACTGGTGGGTCGGCGCCCCCGGGCGCGGCACCGAGCCCAACACCCGCTCCTTCACCCGCCGCTGGGTGATCGACCCGGTGGCCGGCACCGTCGACGAGCAGATCATCGACGACCTGGCGGTGGAGTTCCCGACCCTCAACGAGCAGTACCAGGGCGTCGAGAACCGCTACCAGTACGCCGTCTCCTTCCCCGACGAGCAGGGCTTCGGCGGCTACGGCGTGGTCAAGTACGACCGCTCCACCGGCGCCCGCCGCATCCACCAGATCGGCGACGCCCGGCTGCCCGGCGAGGCGGTCTTCGTCCCCGCCGCCGGGGCCACCCGCGAGGACGACGGCTACCTGCTCACCGTCGTCTCCGACCTCAAGCAGGACGCCTCGCAGCTGCTGGTCCTCGACGCCTGCGGCCTCGACCGGGTCGCCGCCGTCCACCTGCCGCACCGGGTGCCCGGCGGCATCCACGGCTCCTGGATCCCCGACACCCCGGCCGACCGCCCCGCCGCCTGACCGGCCGGCGCCCCGACCGGTCCCGGCCGCCCGCCCGGTCCCGGGCGCCCGGCCACCCGACCACCTGACCGCGTGGCCCCCGGGCCGCGCCGGGCCCCGCCGAGCGACCTCCCCCACCGCCCGGCGGGGCCCGCCCGTCCGCCGCCGGCCCGTTCGACCCAGGGCGGGCGACGGGCGGGGCGCCTACCGGGCGACGGGCGGGCCGAGCCGGACCTCCTGGCCGCAGACGGTGACCCGGGCCGGCTTGCCGGCCTGGTCCACCACCGGGACGCGGACCTCGGCGCCCCCGCCCGGTGCGGTCACCTCGGCGGCGCCGGCGGTCACCAGCGGGTTGCAGTTCCCGCTGTCCGGCCCCTTGCCGTTCATCTCCGAGTAGCGCAGGGCGAACACCGCCCGCTTGCCGGGGCCCAGCGCCAGCGCGACGGGGCCGCCCCTGCCGGCCCCGGTGGCCTGCGGCCCCTTGCCCAGGTGGAACTCGAGCTTCGGGTAGCCGGCCAGCGTGCAGCCGTGGGAGCCGGAGTTGAGGGCGACGAGTTCGGCGTTCGCCGGGTCGTGGTCGGCGGTGGCGGTGAGCCGGGTGAGCGTCCACCGCAGCTCCTCGGCGCGGCACTCGCCGTCCTGCGGGGCGCCGTCGGCCGTCGGCGCCGTGGCCGTAGGGGCGGACGAAGGAGCGGCGGTAGGGGCGGAGACCGGGGTGGGTGAGGCGGGCGCGGCGGAGGCCGTGGTCGTGGACTGGCCCGCGAGCGGAGCGGCCGGCACCGCGGCGCCGGATACCGGAGCGGCCCCTTCGGCCTTCGGCGGGCCGGCTGCGGCACCGGGGCCGGCACCCGAGCCGCAGGCCGTCAGGCCGAGCCCGGCCAGCAGTGCGGCGAGCGGAACCGTCGACAGGGAACGAGAGCGCATGGATCCCCCCGGATCGTCGGGACGGCCGACCGGTCACCCGCGCCCGGCCTGGCTGTGCATCGTCAGGAGGGGAGACACCCTGGGCGGCCCGGCGGTTGCCTCCTTCCCCCGGGGAAGTCCCGCGCGCGGTCGTCGGCGCGGTCGGCATGACCCGTATCGATCCGCAGGGATCGTGACGAACAGTCAGGACACGCCTGCTCAAGGGCCCCGGTCAGCCGTCGCCCTTGATGATCTTCATGGTCAGGTGGGAGTCCACCCGGGCGACGCCCGGCAGCCCCATCAGCCGGGCGGTGAGGAAGCTCTCGTAGGCGGCGTGGTCGGCGACCGCGACCCGGACGAAGTAGTCGGGGCGGCCGAAGAGCCGGCGGAACTCGACCACCTCCTCGTAGGAGGCCACCGTGGACTCGAACTCCTCCACCGTCTGGAGGTCGTTGACGCCGATCTCGACCGCGACCACCACGTCGAAGCCCCGTCCGGCCGCCGCCGGGTCGATCCGGGCCCGGTAGCCGGCGATGATCCCGGCCTCCTCCAGCCGCTTCACCCGGCGCAGGCACGGCGGCGGGGTGAGGCCGACCCGCTTGGCCAGTTCGACGTTGGTCAGCCGGCCGTCCTGGCGCAGGTGGAACAAGATTTCACGATCGATGCCGTCCAGCATTTCTTTGTTGCTCACAGTGCTACTCCCGGGCAATCATTGGAAACCATATTACCCGGAATTCGTCCTAGAATTTCTCTCATGGATTCCGCACCAGGCGGGACGCTCACCCGTCCCGTTCCGCCACCCCCTCCCGCCGCCGGACCGCACACCCCCGGACCGCACGCTGACGAGCCGCACACCGACCAGCCGATCACCGCCGCGCCGAGCGCCCGGGCGGACCTGGCCGCCGCGCTCCGGGACTCCAGCTCCGTCGGCCTGGGCCTGTTCCCGCTCGGCATCGCCTTCGGCGTGCTGGTCGCCCACGCGGGCCTGAGCTGGTGGTGGGCCACCGCCTTCACCGCGCTGGTCTACGCCGGGTCGCTGGAATTCCTGCTGATCGGGCTGGTCGTCGCGGTCACCCCGCTCGCCCAGATCGCCCTGACCGCGTTCCTGGTGAACTTCCGGCACGTCTTCTACGCCCTCTCCTTCCCCCTGCACCGGGTCGGCGGCCGCTTCGGCCGGGCGTACAGCACCTTCGCCATGACCGACGAGGCCTACGCCCTGACCACCGGCGAGCAGGCGCGCTCCTGGAGCGGGCGGCGCATCATCTGGCTCCAGGTGCTCTGCCAGGCCTACTGGGTCGCCGGCGGCACCGCCGGAGCCCTCTTCGGGGCGCTGGTGCCGGCGAAGCTCGTCGGCCTCGACTTCGCGCTCACCGCCCTGTTCGTCGTCCTGGCCGTCGACGCCTTCCGCGCCCGGCGCGACATCCCCACCCCGGCCCTGGCCCTGGTCTGCGCCCTCGCCGCGCGCTTCGTCCTGCCCGGCCAGATGCTGCTGGCCGCCACCGCACTGTTCACCGCCGCCCTGCTGGCCCGCCGCGCCCTCGCCGGTCGTCGCAGTCCCGCCGGACCCCGCCCCGTCGCCGGGCACCGCGCCCCCGCCGCGAAGGAGCCGACCCGTGCCTGACACGACCTACCTGCTCGCCGCCATCGGCGTGTCCGTCGCCGTCACCTGGGGCCTGCGCGCGCTCCCCTTCGCCGCCCTCGCCCCGCTGCGGGCCAGCGCCGTGCTCCACTACCTGAGCGCCCGGATGCCGGTCGGCGTGATGGTGATCCTCACCGTCTACGCCCTGCGCGACCTCCCCCTCACCAGCCCCGGCCGGGCCGCCCCCACCCTGCTCGCCCTGGCCGCCACCCTGGGCCTGCACCTGTGGCGGCGCAACGCCGTCCTGAGCATCCTCGGCGGCACCGCCGTCCACGTCGCCCTCGCCAGCACCCTCTTCGCCCACCCCTGAGGTCGGCGGGACGCCCCGATTCCCCCAACCGCTCTTTCCGGAAATGCGCTTGACGCCCCCTCAAATAAACCTCACCCGTCACCCGAGGAACACTCGCCGCGCATTGCGCCGAACTCCGGTTCATTGAAAGCCTCTTGGTGACGCCCGAATGCGGAGGAATTCGCGCCGAGGCCCCCTGTTCCGCCGGAAGGGCGAACAGGAAATCCAGGGAGGTTGGCAATGAGGAACACGTTCGCCGCGATCGCCGCGACCGGGGTGCTGACCCTGGCCGCCCTGGCCGGCACCACCGCCACCGCCGGCGCGGCGACCCCGGCCGCGGCGCACAGCGCGTCGGCAGCGGCGGCCGCGTCGCCGCGCCTGACGCCCTACGGCCCGTTCGGCACCGCCCAGCAGTGCGAGAGCTGGGTGCTGGCCAAGGGCAAGTGGGGCGTCTACGACTGCAAGTTCGTGCAGGGCCACTGGTGGGCCTTCGCGCCGTGACGGCGGGCCGCCCCGCGGCCCGATCCCGATCGCACCGCGAGCACCACGCCGGAAGCCGGCCCGGGCGGACCCACCCGGGCCGGCTTCCGGCCTCCTCGCCCCCGACGCCATAGACTCACGGCCCATGGCATGCCGCATCAGTGAACTGGTCGTCGACGCCGCCGATCCCGAGCGGCTCGCCGCGTTCTGGCGCGAGGTCCTCGGTTACGTCGAACTCGACCGGGACGACGACGGAAGCATCGAGATCGGCCCGCCCGGCTCCGTCCCCGGCGGCCCGCACCCCACCCTGCTGTTCAGCCCGAGCGAGGACCCGCGCACCGGGAAACTGCGGATGCATATCGACGTCAACGCCACCGACCGCGACCAGGACGCCGAACTCGAGCGCCTGCTCGCCCTCGGCGCCCGCCCCGTCGACATCGGCCAGACCGGCACCGAGAGCTGGCACGTCCTCGCCGACCCGGAGGGCAACGAGTTCTGCCTCCTGCGCACCCGCCTCGACCCGCTCTGACGGTCGACCGTCCGTCCCGGCCGGGCGCCGCGTCGGTATCCGGCCGGGATGCTCCCGAGGCGGTTACAGCACCGCGGCCGGGTCGGCGTGGGCGTGCATGGCGACGACCAGGCCGTCGCGCAGGGTGAAGACGTCGGCGGCGGTGATGTCCAGGGGGCTGCCGTCGGTGAGCACGCCGTGGACGTGGTGGACGATGACGACGTCCTCACCGCGCCGGTAGGCGGTCGGCTCCGAGTGCATCTCGCCCCACATCGCGTACGAGGCGGTGAGGTACTTGTGCACGGCGTCCCGGCCCCGGTGCACGCCCCCGTTGGGGAACTCCTCGGGCTCCACCCAGTCCACGTCGGGGTGCAGGTCGGCGACGGCGGTGTCGATGTCGCCCCGGGCGTAGGCGGCGTAGGCGGCCAGGACGAGGGCGACGTCGGGATCGGTGGGGTCCGCGGGCTTCGCGGGGTGCTCGGGAGAGGTGGTCATGGGCGGGACGCTATCCCGGGCGGGGCCGCCCGGCGGCGCTCGTTCGCGGCGCCGGGGAAGCGCGTCGGCCCGCCCGGCGCGACCGGGGTTGTGGAGCCGGGCCGCGCGCCCCACCAGGGCCTACGGGCGCCGGGCCACGAACACCAGCTCCCGTCCCGGCCGGTCCGGGGCGCCGCGCACCTCCTCCAGGACGAACCCGGCCGCGGCGAGGTCCCGTCCGACCTCCGCCCGCTCCCGGAAGCGCAGCGTCGAGTCCGAGGTCAGCACCTGCCCGTCCGCGCCGAACACGTACGTCCAGCGGAACGCCACCAGCGGCCCGCGCACCTCGACCAGCTCCACCCAGCTCTCCACCCGGCCGGCGCCGGGGACTTCGGTGACCCGGTGGGAGCGTCCCCGGGTCCACTCCTCCCAGGCCCGGGCCGCCGGATCGCGGGTCTCGAACACCAGGCGCCCGCCGGGGCGCAGCGCCTCCCGTGCTCCCCGCAGGGTGTGTCGCCAGGCGGCCGGGTCGGTGATCGCCTGGGCCACGTTGGCGGTCATCGTCGCCAAGTCGGCTTCCAGCGGCGGCAGATCGTCGGCGTCGCCGCGGATCCAGCGCACCCGGTCGGCGCCCGGTTTGGCCCGGGCCACGTCGATGGAGGCCGCGGCCGGATCGACCCCGGTCACCTCGATGCCGCGCCCGGCCAGCAGCAGGGCGAACACCCCGGTGCCGCAGCCGATGTCCAGCACCCGGCGCGCACCGAACTCCTCCACCATGAGCAGGTAGGCGTCCAGGTCGGTGCGGTCGGGGTCGAGGGCGTCGTAGACGGCGGCGAGCCGTGGGTGCCCGAAGCACTCGTCAGCCATGCGAACGGCCCTGGCCCTCCCCGGCGGTGGCCCGGACCTCCCCGGAGGCGGCCCGGGCCGAGGTGGCGTGGAGGGAGCCGAGCAGGGCGAGGGCCCGGGCGCTGGGGCTGCCGGGTTCGGCCTGGTAGACGACGAGTTGCTGGCCGGGTGCGTCGCGCACGTCGAAGGCCTGGTAGGTGAGGGTGAGCGGGCCGACGTCCGGGTGCAGGAAGTGTTTGGCGTCCTGGGTCTTGCCGCGTACGGTGTGGGACTCCCACAGGCGGGTGAAGTCGGTGCTGTGCGCGGTGAGGGTGCGGACGAGTTCCCGCAGCCGGGGGCTGCCGGGGTCGAGCCCGGCGGCCTGCCGCAGGTGGCCGACGACGGCCTGGGCGGTGTGGCCCCACCGTTCGTAGAACCGCCGGCCCGCCGGGTCGAGGAAGACCATCGAGGCGAGGTCGCCCATCCGCTCGAAGGGCGAGTGCAGGGCCGCGGCCAGGGCGTTGGCCGCCAGGACGTCCAGGGTCCGGTTGACGACGAACGCCGGGGCGGCCGGGTAGCCGTCCAGCAGCTGGTGCAGGGCGGGGCTGACCAGGTCCGTGGTGTGGGCGAACCGGTGGCCCGGCACCGTCTCCGCCACCCGGTGCAGGTGCGCGTGTCCGTCCGGGTCCAGCTGCAGGGCGCGGCCGAGCGCGTCGATCACCTGGGCCGAGGGGTGTCGTTCCCGGCCCTGTTCGAGGCGGGTGTAGTAGTCCGCGTTCACCCCGGCCAGGACGGCGACCTCCTCCCGGCGCAGTCCGGCGACCCTGCGCGTCCCGTGGCTCACCACACCCGCGTCCTGCGGCCGCAGCGCCGCACGGCGGGCGCGCAGGAACTCTCCCAGCTGGTTGTCCGTCACGCCCCCACCCTAGGGTCCGTCTCCGGACCCTGCCCGGGTGCACCGCACCCAGGCGGGGCACGTCCTGGCCGGTCGTCCCCCGCGTGCCCAGACTCGGTTGTGCGGAACGGTTCCGCACGCAGCGACGAAGGGAGTCCGTCCTTGACGGGCAGCACCGGGCAGAGCGGTGTCGACGCGGTCGGCACCTGGGTGACGGCGGACGGGTACATCCGCCAGGAACTGCGGGCCGACGGCCGCTACGACGAGGCCCGCGGCGGGCGCCGCCACGCCTACACGGGCCGCTACACGCTCACCGGCCACCACCTCGACTACGTCGACGACACCGGGTTCACCGCCACCGGCGACATCCGCGACGGGGTCCTCCACCACGAACACCTCGTGCTCCACCGAGAGGAGAAGCAGGCATGACGCAGGACAGGGACAAGGTCGTCCTGGTCACCGGGGCGAGCAGCGGGATCGGGGAGGCCACCGCGCGCCGCCTCGCCGCCGACGGCCACCGCCTGCTCCTCGGCGCCCGGCGCACCGACCGCCTCGCCTCGCTCGCCGACGAGCTCGAAGCCGCGGGCGCCACCGCGGCGTTCCGGCGCCTGGACGTCACGGACGCCGCCGACGTCCGGGCCTTCGTGTCCGAGGCCCGCAGCCGCTACGGCCGGGTGGACGTGCTGGTCAACAACGCCGGGGTGATGCCGCTCTCGCCCCTGGAGGCGCTGCGGACCGACGAGTGGGACCGCATGATCGACGTGAACCTGCGGGGAGTCCTGCACGGCATCGCCGCCGCGCTGCCCGTGATGCGGGCCCAGGGCGGCGGGCACCTGGTGAACGTCGCGTCCGTCGGCGCGTACGAGGTGTCTCCCACCGCCGCCGTCTACTGCGCCACCAAGTTCGCCGTGCGCGCGATCACCGAAGGGCTGCGCCAGGAGTGCGGCGGGGACATCCGGGTCACCCTCGTCTCCCCGGGTGTGACGGAGTCCGAACTCGCCGACGGCATCGCCGACCCCACCGCCCGGGAGGCCATGCGGGCCTACCGCGCCGTGGCCCTGCCCGCGTCCGCCGTCGCGGACGCCATCGCCTACGCCGTCTCCCGGCCCCGGCAGGTCGACGTCAACGAGCTCGTCGTCCGGCCCACGGCGAGCGCCCGGTGAGCGCTGGCGGCTGCGCTCCGTCCGCGGTGCCGAGCGTCGCGGCACCTTAGGCGGGCCGTTCCGCGGGGGTCCGGGGCGGCCGGCGCGGGCATACTGACCGGGCCGTCCGGCGGCCCGGACCTCGGCCGGTTCACCGCACAGGGGCACCGGCGGGCGCCGGGGCGGGCCGATCGGGCCGGGGGCCGGGCGCGCCGGTTGCCGCCTCCCGGCGCAGGGCCCAGATTGGCAGGGGCGGCGCCGTCCGCGGCCCCGGGGCCCTGGTCCCGTACGACCGGGCCGACCGGGCCGCCCGGAGGGCCGATGCGGCCCGCCCCGGTCCGGCCCGGACGAACGTGAAGAGGTGCGGCGATGAGCATGGTGGAGGAGTCGATCGACGTGGACGTGCCGGTCCGCGTCGTCTACGACCAGTGGGCGACCTTCGAGGAGTTCCCCGAGTTCATGGAGGGCGTGGAGGAGGTCCGGCAGCTGGACGACCAGCACGCCCACTGGCGGACCAAGATCGCCGGTCTGGCCCGGGAGTTCGACACCGAGATCGTCGAGCGGGTGCCCGATGCGCGGGTCGCCTGGCGCACCACCGGCGAGAGCGTGAAGCACACCGGAACGGTCGACTTCGAGGCGCTCGGCGCGGACCGCACCCGGGTGCGGATGACCATGGTCTTCCACCCCACCGGCCTGGCCGAGAAGGCCGCCGACAAGCTGGGCGTGCTCGACCGCCAGGTGCGCGGTGACCTGCGCCGCTTCAAGACCTTCGTCGAGGACCGCGCCACCGGGAGCTGACGCGGGCCGCGGCAGGACCGGGGTCCGCGGTGTCGTACGGCCGGAGTAGGTTCGACCCCGATACCGAACGAACCGGGGGGCCGACCGCATGACCGACCAGACCACCACGACCACCGCCACCGCACCCGCCGTGGGCACCGCCTCCGCGACCGCGACCGCCTCCGCGACCGCGGCCCGCCTGCACCGGCTGGCCGAGGCCTCCGGCGGGCTGGTGGCCCTCGACCCGGGCATCGACGACGCCCGGATGGACGCCTGGCCCGTCCCGGTGCCCGAGGAGGTCCGGGCCCTGCTGCGCTCGGTCGGCGGGGTGCGCGTCACCGTCAGCCGCTCCGCCGTGAACGGCCACGAGTCCCACGAGCACGTCGACCTCGACCACGCCTACAACCGCGGCCGGTACGCCAACGCCGACGTCAGCTGGTACCAGGAGCACGCCGGCGGGGTCGGCACCCACTGGTTCGTCCACACCGACCACGGCGACGGCCACACCTACGTGGACGTCGACCCGCGCACCGGGGCCTGGGGCCCGGTGTTCCGGTTCTGGGACGCCGCCGACACCGACCGCATGGCGCCCTCCCTGACCGCGTGGCTCGACCACCTGGCCGACTGCCTGGAGCAGGCCCTCGCCGCCACCGGCACCGGGGGTACCGCGGCCGACGTCGGGGCCTTCGGCCGCCGGTTCGGGGACCTGTGGCCCGACGGCGACCGGCGCACCACCAGCGTCGAGGACGTCACCGCGGCCCGGCTGCGGACCAGCGGAGACGACGTGCTGCGCGCGGCCGCGGAGGGCCTGCCCGACGACGCCAGGCTGGCCGACCTGCGCTCCGTCACCGGCCGCGCCGCCGTCGACTTCTGGGCGATCGGCGCGACCTGCCGCTACGCCCGCCTGGCCGGCGGGGGAGTGCTGGTGGCCCTGCCCTGGGACGGCGAGTAGCCCGACCGCGGCCCGGGCGGGCAGCCGCCGGTCAGCGCGGCCGGTGGGCGACGGCGGCGAACATCGTCACCGACAGGTGGCAGGCACCCTGCTCGGCGGCGGCGGTGAGGCCGGCGTGCAGCCGCTCGCGCTGCTCCTCGGTGACCAGGCCCCGCCCGACGGCCGCCGCGCCGAGCGCGCGGACGATCGGCCAGGCGACGGCGTGCGGGTCGTGCAGGAGGACGTCGGCGCCGAGCTCGTCGACGCTCAGGCCGGCCGCGCTCAGCCAGCCGGCCAGGCGGCGTCCGGCGTCCGGGGTGGCGGCGGTGGCCCGGGTGACGGCGGCCAGCGCGGGGCGGACCTCCGGGTCGGCCGGGTGGAGCACGAAGGTGGACCAGTCGGTGTCCAGCAGGGCGACCCGGCCGCCGGGGCGCAGGACCCGGGCGATCTCGGCGACGGCCCGCGCCGGGTCGGTCAGGTGCTGGAGGACGCGCTCGCACCAGACCACGTCCCGGTCGGCGTCGGGCAGCGGCAGCGCGAGCGCGTCGCCGTCGAGGAACCGGGTGGGGGAGGTGTCGACGGCGGCCCGCTGCAGGGCGACGGCGCGCAGGCCGGGGTTGGGTTCGACGCCGGTCGCCTCGCCGCCCGGGGCGACGGCCGCCGCGAGCACCCGGGTCTCCGAGCCGGTGCCCGAGCCGACGTCCAGTGCCCGCTCACCGGGGTGCGCACCCAGCCGCGCGTGCGCCCACTCCCGCAGTCTCCGCACACCGGGATTGGCGGCCTGGACGTCCAGCGCGGCGACCATCCGGTCCGTGACCGCGGGGTCGGTGTTGGCCGCGTGGAAGGCCGAGGTGGGGCGCGGGTCGGTCATGGCCCCCACTGTAGGCAGCCACCCGGGCCCGCCGCCCGCTGCGCCGCGGTGAGTCGGTGCGCCGCCGTGAGTCGGTGAGCCAGGGCGTCCGTGGTGGCCGGTGGCCAGGAGTGGGCCGGGGCTCATGTCGTTGACGGCGGTTGACTGCCCGTCGCCGGAACGTCGCCGGAACGTCGGCGGAACGTCGGCGGAGCCGTCCGGACCACGTGACTGCGCAACTCTCCGATTTCCTTGCGTCATTTGACGGATCCGCAGGTCCGGACCAAGCCGACAGGATCGTCACCGGCCGCCCGCCACCGCCGCGGACGGCCGCACCGACGACCAGGAAAGCAGGCGAAGATGAAAGACCTCCTGACACGCGGCCGCGCCGCCACGCAGGCGGACACCGCGTCCGGGACGACCCGCGCCACCCGGGTCCGTCGCCGGGTCGCCACGCTCGTCGGCGCCGGCGCCCTGGCCCTCACCCTGCCCGGGCCGGTCGCCCAGGCGGACTCGCTGCCGAACCTGCCGCAGCGGGCCGGCGGCTACGAGGCGTCCTTCTCGCCCGCCTACGACTACGACACCGACGGCTGCTACGCGGTCGCCGCGATCGCCCCGGACGGCACCCTCAACCCGGGCCTGAAGCTGGGCGGCGACGTCAACGGGAACTGCCGCGACAAGTCCGACCTGGACCGCTCGCAGACCTACGCCCGTTCCAAGTGCAACAACGGCTGGTGCGCCATCGTGTACGCCAGTTACTTCGAGAAGGACCAGACGCAGAACGGCGGCGCGGGCGGCCACCGCCACGACTTCGAGCACGTCGTCTCGTGGGTCAACCAGTCGTCCAACCAGGTCGAGTTCCTGACCGTCACCCAGCACAACAGCCAGCACACCTACCCGCGTTCGTCGGTGCGCTTCGACGGCAGCCACCCGAAGGTCGTCTACCACAAGGAGGGCGGCACGGGCGGTCCGGGCAGCCACCTCTTCCGACTCGCCAACGGCAACGACGAGCCGCCGGAGAACCACTACCACAATTGGCGCCAGCCCCCCATCGTCGACTGGAACGGCTGGCCCAGCACCTGGCTGCGCGACCGCCTCAACAACGCGGACTTCGGATCGGCGACCATCAAGACCACCGACAAGGACGACCGCTTCCGCAACCTGCTCAACGCCTCGAAGCCCGGCGGCATCCCGTTCAACCCCTGGGCCTGACGCCGCGGCCGCCCCGCGCACGTCCCGACGCGGGCCCGGTGACCCCCGTGCACCGGGCCCGCACCGTCCGTCCCCGGGTCCGTCCCGCACGGCCCCTCAGTCGAGGACCCCGGTGACCCGGCCGGTGCCGGCGGGCCGTGGGGCCCCGGCCGCCACGCCGGGGCCGGCCCCGGCCGCCACGAGGGCGAAGTCCGTCCCCGCCGCGCAGACCACCGGCCGGGCGAGGGCGAGGACGGCGTTGACGCCCGCCGGCCCCGGCCTCGGTGAGCGGCCTGCGGGACTCCATGAGGCGGCCGACCTCGAACCGGCGGGCCGGGCGCAGGCCGAGGAGTTCCAGCTCGTCCCCGATCCGCACCACGCCCTGTTCGCCCGGCCGTACAGGGCAGTTCCGCCCCACTGGTGGGCGCCGAAGACGTCGTCGACGACCATCAGGAAGGGCGGTTCGGTCTCGGGCACGTCGTTGCTCTCCCGGGGACGGGGACGGGGAGGGGGAGGGGGAGGGGACGGGCGGGGGCGGGATCCGGGCGGGCCGGTCCGCGTTCGAGTGCCTTTCTAGCAGTCGCCCCGACCCTTGTGCCCGGGCGCCCGCCAGGAGGATAGTTAGCTAGTAGCAACTAACTATTTCAGGCGTTCCAGGAAACCTCACCCGGGCGGAGTGGTGGCATGCCGACGGTCCCGCAGGAACACCCGCGCCACGAGCGGGAGAACCCGAGCCACGAGCAGGAGGACCCGCGCTACCCGTGGGTCGCGCTGTCGAACACCACCCTCGGCACCCTGGTCGCGACGATCAACAGCTCGATCGTGCTGATCTCCCTGCCCGCGATCTTCAACGGCATCGGCCTCGACCCGCTGCAGCCCGGCAACGTCAGCTACCTGCTCTGGATGCTGATGGGCTACCTCCTGGTCACCGCCGTGCTGGTGGTCACCCTCGGACGGCTCGGGGACATCCACGGCCGGGTGCGGATCTACAACGCCGGCTTCCTGCTCTTCACCCTCACCTCCGTCGCCCTCTCCCTCGACCCCGTCTCCGGCGGTGGCGGCGCGCTCTGGCTGATCCTGTGGCGGGTCGCCCAGGCCGTCGGCGGATCGATGCTGATGGCCAACTCCGCAGCGATCATCACCGACGCCTTCCCCGCCCGCCGGCGCGGCATGGCCCTGGGCGTCAACGTCGTCGCGGCCATCGCCGGATCCTTCATCGGCCTGGTGCTCGGCGGTGTCCTCGCCGAGTGGAACTGGCGCTCGATCTTCTGGGTCAACGTCCCGATCGGACTGCTGGGCACCGCCTGGGCCTACCGCTCGCTGCGCGACACCGGTGTGCGCCGCCCGGCCCGCATCGACTGGTGGGGCAACCTCACCTTCGCCGTCGGCCTGACCGCACTGCTCGCCGCCATCACCTACGGCATCCAGCCCTACGGCGGCCGCACCATGGGCTGGACCAACCCGTGGGTGCTGGCCGGCCTGATCGGCGGCGCCGCCGTCCTCGCCCTCTTCTGCCTGGTCGAACTCCGCGCCCCCGAACCGATGTTCCCGCTGCGCCTGTTCCGCGACCGCGCCTTCACCGGCGGCAACGCGGCCACCCTGTTCGGCTCCGTCGCCCGCGGCGGCCTGCAGTTCATGCTGATCATCTGGCTGCAGGGGATCTGGCTGCCGCTGCACGGCTACCAGTACGAGGACACCCCGCTGTGGGCGGGCATCTACATGATCCCGCTGACCATCGGCTTCCTGATCGCCGGCCCGCTCGCCGGCCACCTCTCCGACAAGCACGGCGCCCGGCTGTACGCGGCCGCCGGCCTGGCGGTCATGGCCCTGTCCTTCGGCGGCCTGCTGCTCCTGCCCACCGACTTCGGCTACGGCTGGTTCGCCCTGCTGATCCTCCTCAACGGCCTGGGCGGCGGCCTGTTCGCCGCCCCGAACACCGCGCTGATCATGTCCAGCGTCCCGGCCGACGCCCGCGGCGCCGCCTCCGGCATGCGCGCCACCTTCCAGAACGCCGGGATGGTGCTGTCGATCGGCGTGTTCTTCTCGCTGATGGTCGCCGGCCTGTCCGGCTCGCTGCCCCACGGACTGGACACCGGCCTCACCGCGCAGGGCGTCCCGGCCCCCGCCGCGCACACGATCGCCGCCCTGCCCCCGGTCGGCACCCTGTTCGCGGCCTTCCTCGGCTACAACCCGGTCCGCGAACTCCTCGGCCCCGACCTGCTCGGCCACCTCCCGCCGGCCAACGCCCAGACCCTCACCGGGCGCCAGTTCTTCCCCCAGCTGATCGCCGGCCCCTTCCACGACGGCCTGGTGGTGGTGTTCTGGTTCGCGATCGCCCTCTCCCTCGCCGGCGCCGCCGCCTCCCTGATCCGCGCCCGTCCCGCCGAGGCCGCCCCGCCGGCCGGTACGGTGAAGCAAACGCCCGCCCCGGCGCGGACCGGCACCGACCCGCGCACCTGAGGAGGACCACCGGCCCATGGCGACCACCACGACCCCGCCCGGGGCCGAACACCCGCTACCGGCCGACGACCTCGCCCGGCTGCGCCTGGCCGTCTCCCGGCTGCACCGGCACATGGTCCAGGCCTCCGGCCGGCGCGACCTCACCTTCGCCCAGCTCTCGGCCCTCGCCAGGATCGAGGCCCACGGCCCGATCCGGCTGGTCGACCTCGCCGCCCGCGAACAGGTCTCCGCCCCCTCCCTGATCCGCACCCTCGCCCCGCTGCACGCCGACGCCCTGCTCAGCAAGGAGGCCGACCCGC
Organism: Kitasatospora sp. NPDC101176; assembly: GCF_044768035.1. Lineage (NCBI taxonomy): Bacteria > Bacillati > Actinomycetota > Actinomycetes > Kitasatosporales > Streptomycetaceae > Kitasatospora > Kitasatospora sp. NPDC101176. The sequence goes on along the minus strand of NZ_JBIWPA010000003.1, from coordinate 107,310 downwards.
AGGACCGGCGCTCCGCCCTCATCCGGATCACCGACGACGGCCGCGCCACACTCGCCCAGATCCGCGCCGAACGCAGCCAGGTCCTCGCCGACCGCACCGCGCTGCTCACCGCCGACCAGCGCACGGCGCTGCTCGCCGCCCTGCCCGTCCTCGAACTCCTCGCCGAGGAGCCGCAGTCCTGACCCCCGCCCCACCTGCGCCCCGCGTCAGCCCGCCCGGCGCAGACGGCGGCTCACGTCGCCGACCAGGGTGATCCGCACCCGCCGCTCCACGAAGCGCCACCGGCCCCCGGCCCGCTCGAAGCGGTCCCGTGAGCGACCCGCGGCGACCGACGAACACGGCGTCAGCGAACAGTGCACCCCATACCGACGAACCCCCACCCCCCACGGGCAGGGCAGGACGCGTGGCCGGCCGTTCCCCCGGCCGTTCCCCCGATCGGCGGAGGAGGGGGCGACCTTCGGGGGCTACCGTCAAGACAAGGTCCCCAAGAGGCCCACCGCCTGTTGACGGACCTTCAAAACTGAATCCCAGTCGAACGCGAGGTTGTCATGATTTCTCGTCGATTTCCCGCCCTGGCGGTGCTGGCCGCTGTCTGGACCCTCATGTTCTCGGGTGTCGCTTTCGCCAGTGGCGGTCCGGCGGACTCCGGGTCGCGCAGTTCCCCCGGATCCGGGGACCTGACGGGCGGCTTCGTGGTCTCCGATCTCAGCGGGGAGACCATCACGGCCACCGGCGTGGACAAGGACGACAACGGGGCGATACAGATGCCCCCGCCCGACCGGTGGAAGCTCGACCCCGGAGAGGACCACGACTGGGAAGTCGTCTGGTACCTCTTCTACAGCAACAACCCGACGGTGCACTACGTGATCGCCAACCAGGACGGCTCCACCACCAGATTCGACCTCCACCTCTACCTGGACACGGGAGGCATAAATGCGCATGCCTCTTGCGACTTCCTCGGCAGTACAACCCATCTGTGCACAGTCACAAAGACCCCCAGTACGGGGCAGATGCACATCCAGGTGATGGATGCGGGCCACCCGGTGTTCGACGTCGGGGGTGACAAGGCCCAGCAGGAGGCGCAGCTCCTGAACACCCTGTGTACGGCCGACGGGATCGGGGACTGCACCTTCACCCCGGCGAAGGACGAGCACACGCAGTCCGCCCCTCGTATCGTCGGGCAGGCCCTGGCCGACTGTTCGACGAACGAGTCGGAGACGACGCTCGAGTACTCCGACGACGTGGGCGTCAGTGACGCGATCGACGTCAAGGTCGACGGAAAGCTCCTCGGGGTCATCGGCCCGCCGGTCGAAGCCACCTACCACCACGAGGTGACGGAGACTCACACCTTCAGCCAGAGCGTCGACCTGAAGATCGAGCCGGGCCAGATCGGCTGGGTCAGCGACCTGGCCCCGGTCTACCGGGACACGGGGGAGTTCACCGTGGCCCTGGGGAACAGCACCTGGCACCTCCACGACGTCTCCTTCGACAGCCCCGACAAGGGCGGAACGGGCGTGTTCGCCGCCCACGGGGTCGCCATGACCGACGCGCAGAAGGCCAAGTACTGCGGAGGAAAGCCGCCCGGCCTCGTGCCCGTCCCCGACAACGAGGTCCCCTCCTCCTGACCGGCTCAAGGACCGCGACCGCCAGGCCGCGTCAGTGGTCGCGGCCGTAGACGATCCGGCCCGGTAACAGGGAACCCCCTCCCATTGGCACCCGCCGAGGTGCCGACACCTGCCCCATGGCTTCGGGCCCGGCGTTCCTGCGCCGGGCCCGAAGCCATGGGGCAGGTGTGTTCCCTGGGCCGCAAGGGGCGCGGGAACGGCTTCCGTCGGACAATCTCGTCCCCGTGTGCGCGGGGTGAACGTCAAGTCCTTTACTCGGCAAGGCAATTCCTTCATCAACCTTCCCGCTGCTCCTCTTGCCCGGCTCATGACAGTCGGTAATCCTGACTGCCACCCCACCACGGCCGCCCCCACGGCCCGACTCGGCGTGTGAGCCGCCGGCCCGCCCCCCACGAAGGAGCCAGCATGCGCACGTTCCTGATACGCGTCGCCACCCTCGCGGCAGCAGCCACCACTCTCGCCGCGCCCGCCGCGCCGACCACCGCGGCGGCCGCCCAGGGACTGTCCTTCCGCCCCCTGCAGTACAACACCAACGGCTACAACTGGGGCGGCTACGCCGCCACGGGCAGCGGCTTCACCTCGGTCTCGGCGACCTGGACCGAGCCGCACGCGACCTGCAACTCCACCGACGACCTCTACGCGCCCTGGGTCGGCATCGACGGGTACGGCTCCTCCACCGTGGAGCAGACCGGGGTGGCCACCGACTGCTCCAGCGGCAGCCCCGTCAACCAGGCCTGGTACGAGATGTACCCGGCGAGCCCGGTCTACCTGAGCCTCGGCTCGTACCCGGTGTCGGCCGGCGACGTCATCACCGCCTCCGTCACCTACGCCGGCAGCAGCAAGTACACCCTCAAGCTGACCGACTCCTCGCGGGGCTGGACCTACAGCACGACCAAGTCCCTGTCCGCGCAGCGGACGAGCGCCGAGGTCATCATCGAGTCGCCGACCGGCTCGTACCCCGAGTTCGGGACCCTCTCCTTCACCTCGGCCACCGTCAACGGCAAGTCCCTCGGCTCCTTCGGACCGGTCGCCCTCGACCCCAGCTCCAACGGCACCTACGAGGCCCGCACCAGCGCGCTCGGCTCCGGCGGCACCAGCTTCACCGACACCTACCTGCACCAGTAGCCGCAGCCACCGCACCGGCGCCCAGGCCGAGCGGTGCCGAAGCGGTGCCGAAACGCAAGGCGGTCCGCCCGTGGCCCGGGCGGACCGCTCGGCGTCATCGCGCTGAGGCAGTCACAGGTCGACCCCGGCCGAGCACGCCGGAACGGGACCGGGGGAGAGGGAAGAGGGGCAGCCGCCCGCCTCGCCGTCAGGGCGTGGGCGGCTCAGCCGCCGACGCGCCCGGCCTGGATCCGGCGGCCGGCGGTGGTCGTGACCACCACCGGCACTCCGTCCGGGACCTGCCCCTGGAGGTCGGCGAGGAGCGAGTCGAGCGGGGGCAGGTCCCCCGGCGCCCGGACCTGGATGTAGAGGCTCCGTGACTGCGCCTGGACGCTGACGACGGATGCCCCGGGTGTTGCGGCCAGCCACGCCGAGGTGGCGTTCGTCGCCCGGGTGGTCCACAGCTGGACGAGCAGGGTGCCCGCGGTGTTCGCCGCCAGCAGGAGGCCCACCGCGGTGAAGAGCAGTCCGAGTGCGAGGTAGGTCCTGCGGGGTGAGCCCGCCGGGCGCGGACGGTCGCCCGTCGCGTACCCCAGGGCGCCGAACACCGCCATGCCGGCCACCACCAGGGCCAGCAGGTTGGACACGAACAGGACGAACGAGCCCAGGGCCAGCCACCAGGCGGTCTGGCCGGCGCAGACCCCCGTCACCACGAGCGGGGGCGCCAGCGAGATGGCGATCGCCACGCCGGGCAGGACGGCGGCGACGTCCCGGCGGGCGAGCGCCACCGCGCCGGCGAAGCCGGTGGCGAGCGCGGCCACCAGGTCCAGTAGCCCGGGCGAGGTGCGGCTGGAGATCTGACTGTTCGACAGCAGATCGTAGGAGGCGGGCACCACCAGCGAGAACAGTGCCCCGAGGGCCACCACGAGCAGGCCCCCGGACGCCACGAACAGCGCCGCCGTCGACCGTCGGCGCTGCACCGCGCCCAGGGCGATCCCCATGATCGGCGTGGACAGCGGGGCGATGATCATCGCGCCGATCACCGTGGCCGTGGAGTCGGTCAGTACCCCGCCGGCCGCGATCACCGCCGACAGGAGGAGCATGGTCCAGAACGCGGACTGCTTGGCGCGGGTGTCCCCGGCCGACAGGTCCAGGTCCTCCTCCAGTTCCTCCAGGGTCCTTCGCTGGTGGTCGGGGAGCACGCGGGCGCGGAGGGTGCTGAACACCAGCCGAGTATCGCGTCGCACGGCTCGGCGGAAGCGGGCGCCACACGGCACGCCCCCCGGAGGGAGCACAGCCGCTGCCCGGCCGCACGACGGATCCACCGCGACGCCGCCGGACACGCCGCCGTACGCACGGGGGGAGTCCAAGGCCTGATCGGGCCGGTCGACGGGACACGGTCGTGGGCGGGAAGCCGGCCGATCCGGCCTCCCATCTGCGACGGCGGGAGCCGCCCGTCGCGCCCCGACCGGGCGGGACCGGGCCGGGCGGGCGGGGCCCGGTCAGGGGTAGCGCAGGTTCTGGTAGGAGCAGACGGAGTTGACGCCGCTGCCGACGATCGTCCAGCCGGCCGGCACGGGGTAGCCGTAGACCCGGCCCCCGGGCATCGTGCAGCCCACGTCGGCGGTGACCGTCGCACCGTGCGGCGCGCCGCCGAGGTAGGCGACCTGGGAGGTCCGGGCGTCGGTGGACACGGCGACCAGCACCCAGCCGGCGGGCACGGTGGTGTTGGCCAGCACGGCGACCCTGGCCAGGTAGGGCGCACCGCCGAGGAACTCGATGGTCTTCAGCCCGGTCGCCTGGTTCTGGGCGATGGCCGCCCAGCCGGCCGGGACCGGCGCGTACAGGCCGATGGTGGTCTGGGTGCCGAGCGGGGGGTCGGCGGCGAGGGCCGTGGGGGAGGCGGAGGCCGCGGCCGTCGGCCACAGCAGGGCGGCCAGCGTGACCACACCGGCGGCCAGGGCTCGGATGCGGGCGGGGGTTCTTCGGACGGAGGTGCCGGAGCGACGCACGGGAACTCCTCGGGCGTACGGGGGCGTTCGGGGCACTGCCTGCGGGGCGGGTCCTGTCCGCCCCGGGCCACGCTCCACCCCGGCGTGACCGGGCGTCAACGCCGCCCGGCCCGGGGCCGGAGGCACGGCGCGCACGATGGCACCCGGGCGGGAGCGGGGCGCGCACGAGCCCGCCCCGGGTGGGTAGGGGGCGCGGGGACCGGCCGCGGCCGGGCTCAACCCCCGGAGTCCGACCGGGCCCGTCGCCCCCTCGGGACGGCCGCCGAAAAGTTTTTCGCCCGGGCTGTCACATCCGGCGGGGGCGGCGGGTCAGTGGAGTGTCGAAGCAACCGCGACGAGGGCGACGGAGCGCCGTCCCCCTCCTCCACACGAGACCGAGGTACCAGCCATGTCCGTCGCCCACGTCGTCCTCACCGTCGTCACCGCCCTGTGGGTCGGGTTCTCCGGTGTCTCGCTGGCACGGCGCGCGGAGTTCGTGACCCAGCCGCTCGTCGAGTACGGCGTGCCGCGTTCGTGGTGGGCCTGGCTGGCGCTGGCCAAGCTCGCCGGGGCGGCGGGCCTGCTGGTCGGCCTCGCGGTGCCGGCGATCGGTGTGGCCGCGGCGGTCGCCCTGATCCTCTACTTCCTCGGCGCCGTGCTCACCACCCTGCGGGTCCGCTCCTACAAGACCATGCCCTTCCCCCTCCTCTACCTCGCCCCCGTCGCCGTCACCCTGGGCCTCGGCCTCGCCGGCTGAACCCACCCGGGTGCGGTCGCCCGCTGCGACCGCACCCGGCCCACCGTGCCGCCCGTGCCGCCGTGCTGTGTCAGCCGCGATGATGAGCGGGCAACGGGTCCGACAGTGAGGGGACGGGATGTTGACCGGGATCGTGATCGACGCGCTGGACACCGCGCGCCTGGACCGCTTCTGGCAGGAGGCCACCAGGGGCCGGACCGACGGCCTGCGGCTGCGGTTCGTGCCGACCACCACGCCGAAGGCGGCGCACAAGAACCGGCTCCACCTCGACCTCGCCGGGGGAGCGGACCACCAGGCCGAGGTGGCGCGCCTGCTCGCCCTCGGCGCGACCCGGGCCGACATCGGCCAGGGGGACGTCCCCTGGGACGTGCTGGCCGACCCGGAGGGCAACGAGTTCTGCGTCCTGCGCCCCGGCCACCCGGGCGTGCTCGCCGACTCCGGCCTCGTGGCGATCTGCCTCGACACCTTTGAGCAGGACCTCCCCGCACAGTCCGCCTTCTGGCACTCCCGGGCCGACTGGCGGCGCGTCGAATCCCACGACCGCTACACCCGGCTGCGCCGCACACCCACCAGCCCGGTCTCGATGGTGCTGGGGCCGCCCGCGGCGTCGAAGGCGGGGCGCAACAGGCTCCGCCTGGAAGTCACCCGCCCCGACCGGGAACCGGGCGAGTTCCCCGACCCCGGCGGGAACGAGTTCCACCTCATCCACTGATCCTTCTCCGGACCGCGCCCCGCCCGGCCGTAGGGGACGAGGGCCGGAGGCAGGGGCGGGGTCCCGCCAGGGCCGGAAGGACGATGGCAGCGCCACTCCGGCCGTGCCCGATCGGGCCGCTGCGCGTCCCCGGACGCGCGGCGGCCCGACCCTTGGTGCCGTTGCCCGCTACCCGAGCGTGAGCATCGCCTCGGCGACCTCGCCGGCCGCCCCTACCCGGGAGCCTCGGCCCCGGGCGTGCGGCAGGACAGCTGCCGGGCGCACTCCGTGACGCGGGAGCCCTCCACATCGGTGGTCAGGCCGGTGCGGCGTCGTACGGCGGCGAGACCGCCGGCGGTGACGAGGCAGGCTCCGGCCACGATGACCAGGGGGAACGCGAGAGCGCCGGACGTGGGAGCGGTGTGACCGGCGAGCGTGCTTCCGGCCAGGGCCATGCCCATACCGCCCGCGGTCGTCATAGCGGTGAGGGTGACCCCGGAGGCTTCGCCCGCACGTTCGGGGCGGATGACGGCCTGGGTGCCGATCGTCGTGAACGCGTAAGCCAGGCCGAGGGCACCGCCGCACACGCCGAGGACGAGGACGTAGACCGAAAGCGCGGTGACGGCGGCCAGCACCAGAACCGCGACGCCCCCGAGGGCGGTCGCCGCCGCCATGACGGTGAGGGGCTTGTACCGCTCGGCCAGGCGCCCGGCCAGGGGACCGGCAACGGCGGTGGCGGTGGCGGGCACCAGGAAGACCACACCGGCGTCGACCGGCGACAGGTGCCGGACCTGCTGGAGGTAGAGCGTCGCCACGAACAGGTAGACGACCGCAGCGGTGTTGGCGACGGTACCGGTGACGGTGATGGCGACGTACAGCCGGTGGCGGAACAGCCCGAGGTCCACCAGCGGGTACGCGGCCCGGCGCTCGACTGCGGTGAAGGCCGCGAAGCACACGACGCCGAAGGCGAGCAGCCCCAGTGTGCGGGGCGACGCCCAGCCCCACGCGTGACTGCGGTCGACAGCGGCGGTCAGCGCGGCGATGGCGGCGGTGACGGTGGCCAAGCCCGGCCAGTCGACCGAGCGCGGAGCCTTCTCGTCACGGGACTCCGGCACACGCAGGGCCAGCAACGCGGTTGCCGCAGCCAGCGGCACGTTGATCAGGAACACCCACCGCCAGCCGGCCCACTGGGTCAGCACCCCGCCCACGAACGGGCCGACCGCGGTGCCGATCCCCGCCACTGCAAGGGCGAACCCCGTCGCTTGGCTGCGCTTGTCCTCCGGGAAGACATTGGTGAGCAGGGCGAATCCGACGGGCATGATCAGCGCAGCACCCGCGCCCTGAAGGACGCGAAAGGCCACCAACAGCCCGGCGGAGGAAGAGACCGCGCCGGCCAGCGAGGTGAGACCGAACAGGACGACACCGGCCAGCAGCATGCGCCGGCGTCCCAGGATGTCGCCCAGCCGCCCGGCGGCGATCATCAAGGAGCCCGCGGACAGCATGTAACCGCTGACCACCCACTGCAGGTCGACCGCACTCACGTGCAGGTCACCGGCCATGTGGGGCACGGCCAGGTTCAGGGCGAAGAAGTCCAACTGGACGCAGAACATCGCCAGGGACACGGTCCACAGGGCGACACGGGTGCGCAGTGCTGCAGGCTCTGCCATTTCGGGGATCCCCTCCCGCCACGGGTACCGCGGCGTCGACACGGGCTACGGGCCCGTTCCGGGGCGCCTCTTCGCACGTCCACGGGCACGTACGTCCCCCACCACCGTAGAAAAGCGGCTGACAGCCACGGCTCCCCCGATCGGCCGGTGTCCGGGGCGGATCCCCGCACGACCGCAGCCGTGCTCCGGCAGCGCCGCCCCGGGGAAGGGGCCGGTCCGGGGACGCCTCCCCGGACCGGCCCCCGTCGGTGTCCGTCAGGCTGAGCGCACGTTCTCGGCCTGCGGGCCCTTGGGGCCGGCGAGGATGTCGAAGACGACCCCCTGGCCGTCCTGCAGGGTGCGGTAGCCCTCGCTGACGATCCCGGAGTAGTGCACGAAGACGTCCTGCATGCCGGGCGTGCTGCGCATGATGAACCCGAACCCCTTCTCGGCGTTGAACCACTTGACCGTGCCGAGCTCGTCGCGTGCGGTGATGGTGGACTGCATCTGTACTCCAGTGGTGCGGGAATCGCTTGAGCGGATCCGGTGTGTGGATCCGCCCCCAGGGAACCCGGGATCGCCGCCGCCGTCAGCAGCCGTCAGGGCACGCGATCGCGCACCTGTGCAGGTCTCGAAGACCGCCTGCGGAGCGGGGCGGGAACGGCCCGGCCACGGCGACCATGGGGCGGACGGGGCCGCCGCGGCACGGCCCCGGACCGGCCCGGAAGCCGAGGACACCGGATGGGCGCCGCGACGGGAGGACAGCAGTGCGCATCGACCTCGTAGTGGGCCCGGCGCGCGCCGCCGAGCTCGTCAACGACTACCGCCGCCGACTGCGCGAGCTGGACCTGCTGTCCGACCGGGCGGCCCTCGCCGCCGCCCGCACCGCCTACGCCGACGGAAGCGTCTACGTCCTCGGCGCCCCGCAGCAGGTCTGGCGGCGCGTCACCGACGACGACCGCTACCCCCGCCGGTTCCGGCTCCTCAGGACCGGTCTCCGCCCCGACGGCATCCACTACGCGGTCTGCCTGGAGGACGACAGGGGCATCCGGGACATCCCCCTGGACGTGGTCGACGCGACGTACGAACTGTGCGCGTGGCCCGACGACGTCACGGCACAGGGGTGAGCCGGGCCGAACGGGCGGCCACCGCATCCCCGCATTACGCCGACCCGGCGGATCGGCCCCGGGATCAGCGCCCCGTGACCGCCGGCAGGACCGCGCCACCGCGCCCTGCCCGCCGGACGGAGCCCGGAGCCAGCGGCAGGGCGGAGACCATGGCGCGGAAGCGGCCGCCCGCCATGCCCGGGCCCGGCACGTCGGCGAAGCCGAGGGACGTGTAGAACCGCCCCGCCTCGACGGCGGAGGACTTCCTGGTGAGCAGCGCCCAGGGCTGTGTGGAGGAGCCGCACAGCCGCTCCATCAGCGAGGTTCCGAGCCCCAGCCGCTGCAGGCCCGGCAGCACGTGAAGCTCCAGGACCACGAACGGCTCATCCCGCAGGGCGAGTTCGGCGTGGGAGCGGACCTGTAGCAGGACTTCGTCGGCCCACCACCAGCCCGGGTCCAGGGGCGCGCCGAAGGCGAAGCCGACGAGTCGCTCCTCGCGGAAGGCGCCGACGGCACGCACGGCGGGGTTCTGCGCGCGCTCCGCGATCAGGCGGGCCCGCAGGTCACGCTCGTGCGGCGAGGGGAGGTTCGCCCGCGTCTGCACGTCGACGACCTCCGCGGTCCGCTCGGCGAGTGCGAACGGTGCGAAACCGATCGACCGTGCGGCCGGGGAGGGGCGGCGGTCACAGCGATGGTGTTGCGGCATTGCGTCCTTCCCGTTGTCGGCGGTCGTCATGGGGGCCGGGCCGCGGACCGGCGTCCCGGCCACCACCGATGCGCGCACCTGGGACCTCCCGCGTCACTCGTTCGCGTCGATCCTGTCCTGGATCTCTCCTGCGACGATGTCTGCCGTCGGGCCGACCACGACCTGGATCGCGGTCCCCATCTGGACGACGCCGAAGGCACCCAGGCTCTTCAGCTTCTTGGCGCAGACGAGGTCGGAGTCCAGCACGGACACCCGGATCCTCGTGATGCAGCCCTCTGCCTCTTCGATGTTGTCGAGCCCGCCGAGTGCCTCGACGATGTCGTCCGCCTCGATCTTTGCCATGGCCGTGAACTCCCTTCGTGTCGCGTTACCGGTCCCCGTCCACTGTCCCCGCCACCGGGTGGTGCAGCGGAGCTCGTCCGGGCAGTGACGGGGAAGGAGGTTCCTGTCCTCCCACCTGCCCTTCCGCCTTCCCCCGCCGTCGCGTGCGTCCGTGGTGCGCCGGCCGGGACGGCCGTTGGCCCCTGCGGCGGGTCTCGGGGGAGTTCGTGCGTTGCGCGGCCGGCTCAGATCTCGAAGTACTTCTTGTTCCGCTGGACGTGCATCTGGGTGAGCACCGCCGCGAGGGGGCCCAGGAGCTTGGTGCCGACGTGGTGGACGGCGAGTCTCACCGTTCCGTTCTCCGCCACCAGGTCGACGTCGGTGGCCCCGGGCACCGGGACCGTCCAGGAGTCACCGGCCACCGCCGCGGCCATGGCCCTTTCGAGAAGCCCGGTGACGGCGTCCGTGTCGATGTGGGTGCCGGCCCCGAACACGGTGATGTGCTCGGTGAGGTCGGAGATCGCCATCGGTCCGGGGCCGTCGAACTCGAACCGACCGATGCCGCTCTCGTCGGGTTCGGCGAGCTGGGAAACGTCGACCGAGCAGAGCAGTCGGCAGCCCCGCCACTCCTGTCCCGAGGAGGGGACGAGTTCGATCGCCACCCCGGAGGAGTCCGCCGTGGCGGCGAAGTCGCCGCCGTCCTCGGTCCGGAGCCGGGACGCGTAAGCCCCCTCGGGCCAGCGGTCCAGGGCGTCGGCCAGGTCCTTCACGCTGTCCGGGGCGAGTGCTCCGAAGCCGAACTCGGCGAGGGAGCCGTTCAGTTCCGGGACGGCCTTGCGGCCACGTGCCTCCAGAGCCCACCGGGAGCCCGCAACGGTGACGGTGATCTGCGGTGCGTGGCGGTAGACGGTCACCTTGACGTTCCCATCGGAGTCGGCCGCGAGGTGCACCGTAGGGGACAGGGACTCGCTGGTGTCGAGCACCCGGGGGGAATCCTCGCCGGGGATCCGGTACTCCGTGAGGTCGGGCTCCAGGGGCGTTCCGGCCTGCTCCCAGATCCGTTCGAGGTCGTCGGCCTCCACCGTGCCCCCGTTGTCCCCGATCCCCCTTCGGAGCTCTTCCAGGGACGGCACCGGCTGCCACTCTCCGGCCAGCCAGCCCCCGTCCTGCATCTGGCGACTGACGCACAGCAGGACCTGCTTCCGAGGCAGGCCCCGTCCCGTTCCGTCCTTGTCGGATTCACCCGTCTCGGAGTCGTCCTCGTCGGAGTAGTACCCGTCCTCCGACATGTCCTCGAAACCGTCGCCGGCGCCGTCGGGGAAGTCGTCGTCGCTGTCGTCACTGCCGGTGTGGGCGGACGCTGGCGCCTCGGATACGGGGTGCAGCTCGTCGAGCGCCTGGAGTACGGCGTGGCAGTACACATCGCCGACGGGAAGCGGCGCCTCGTCTGTGTGGGCGCTGAAGTCCACGGCCAGGAGGTCCTGCTGCGCCAGCTGCGGGAAGGCGGGGGAGAGGCTCTCCGAGAGCCTGTCCCAGGCGCCACTGCCACCGTGGAGGTCGACCAGGTAGGCGAACCGCACGAGATACCCCGCACCCGTCATCCGGACCAGGTCCTCGCCGATCCCGTCGGTCGACGCGTCCGTCCCGGCCAGCCACTGCCGAAGGCTCGGGTACGCCTCACCGGCCGGGGGCTGGTGACTCTCGTACTGATCGGTCATGACACTCCTCAGGATGCTCGTGCGGTCTGCCGGGAACGGGCTGGGACGGATACCGGGTTGCCGGATCCGCTGTGGACAACGACCGGCCGTGATCGCGGGGGCGTACTCTTCCCGGGCGTCCGCCGCGTCAGTGCCGGACTGTCGAAGCTAGCCCGTCCATCCGTCGCCCCGGCTGTCCGGGCATCCGGCCTTCCGGGCACGAAGGACGGCCCCCTCGGCACGGGCGCCGATCCGGTCGCCGCGCGGCGGTCCGGCCCCCGGAGGGCGGTCCGGATCCGTACGCATGGACCTTGGCCCGCTTCCCGGGAGACTCCCGCACGGACCGGTGGATCAGCAGGAAGCCGGTTCCGCCGTGGGCGCATGGAGTACGGGGCCGTCCGTCCCCGGGGGCGCGTATCGCGGCCCCGGTCACTGCCCCTTCGGGGCCTCAGGGAGGCAGAGCCGGGTCCTAGCGTTGGCGTCATCCGGTCCGCCGCATGGGTGGGGCCATGCCGGGTGTACTCCGCGACGACGAAGGGCCATCGATGGAAGCGATCCGCAACGACACTCTGCGGCCCGAACAGTTCGCCTTCCTGGCATCGGCGGGGATCCACCCCGCGACCCTCGACCTCTCACAGGCCCTTCCCAAGAGCGTCGGGCACCTGACCGCGCAGCGCCCCGAGCTCGTCCCCGTCTTCGATGCGTTCATCACCGCCCTCGAGGGCCAGGACCCGAGCACCGACTTCGTCGCAGGGTGGAAGTACGTCCGGGACTACGAGCGGAGCTACCGTGCGTGGTTCAAGGAAGCCGACGGCGTGTCCGGCCTGACGAAGGCGTTCACCGAGGTCTTCAGCGCCGAATACCTGCGGCGGGTCAAGGAGTCGTACACCGAGCAGGAACAGAAGGAGGGCTTCGACACCTACCGGGCCTGGCTCAAGGTGTTGGACACCCGAGTCCTGCCCCCCTTCGCGTACATGGCGGCGGCCCTGCGGACGTACTTGGACCAGAGCCCGACATCCGGCCTGGACATCATGAAGGCCGCCTATCCGGATGGCCGGCACCTGGAGACGTACCGCCGGCGGCTCGCGGCGCTGGTCGTCGCCCACGAGCAGATGGACGGCGTTCTCGACGCGATGGCGGGGCTCGCCGCGTACGAGCGCTTCGGCGAGCTCCAGGGCAAGGAGTACTTCGCGAAGTTCGTCAGGACGCTTGCCCGTGCCCGCAGCGCGCTGGAGCGGCTGCTGGAGGACATCGCGGCGTGCGCGGACGCCCACGCCGCGGCGATGGCCTACACCGACGAGTCCGGCGGCTGGGAGGCGATGGAGCTGGTGCTCGCCCAGAGCTCGGCCCAGTGCGTGGTCCGCGCCAACGAGACGGGCCGGCTGTTCGCCGACACGGTGGACGCCTGTCACACCTGGGCACGGGAGAAGGCCAACCTGATCAACCAGGCCCAGCGCAGCGGCCACCTGGACCACGAGGTGGCCGGCTTCATCGCCCACACCGCCAACACGGTGGCCGACCTCGGGATCAAGGCCGGCGCCTGTCAGCACCAACTCGGGCCCATCGCCTGGGCGTTCACCGCCGTCGGTCTGGTGAAGGCAGGTGCTACCAAGGCGTGGGAGCTGTCGAACGACTGGGGTGTCACGGTCTCGATGATCGTGGAGGCGGCGGGCAAGGACCTCAACATCGGGCTGACCCATGTGAACGCCTCCACGGCGGACGGCGGACGGCGGGTGCGGTCCGTGATCGGCACGGCGGCCGACACCGTCAAGTACGAGTCCTATGCAGGCGAGGTCGTGAAGGCGGCGGACACCGCCGCCCAGCACCTCCACCGGGCCGGACTGGCCGACTACGCCGGGAAGGTGGTCCAAGGGATGGAGCAGGCCACTCACACGTCCCACGTCCTGCAGATCCCCGGGGTGTCGCAGGCGCTCTCCGTCCCCGCGGCCGCCAGGGAGTTCAGCAAGCTCGTCTACGAGGTGGTCGACGTCGTCGACCCCGCCGACACGGCCGCGGTGGAAAACGTCCAGGAGGTCGTCCGTGCTTGCCTCGGCCCGTTGTTCCTCTACGACTTCACCTCGATGATCGACACCGTCGAGCCCCTCGGATCCGAGGGCAGCACCCTCATGGTCCGTTTCGCGGACCCGTTGACCGGCGACCAGCGGACCGGCTGGCTCGACGGATTCATGAACTTCGTGGACGAGTCCGAGGGCCTGGGTGCGGTCGCCCTGTGGGCGCTCGAAGCCGCCCGGCAGGCCGAGCAGGCCGGTACCGCCGACTCCGTGTTCCCCTCCGACGCCTCACCGGTGGCCTGGGACCGCATGATGTTCACCGGTGCCGAGCAGGACGGCGTCCGGATGACGTTCACCTACACCGGTACCGTCCGTTTCGCCCGGTGCCCGGACTTCCCGGTCGACGACGTCGAACTCAGGATCGAGTTCGACTCGGGGCAGCACGCCTATCTCGGCTGGACCTGCGGCGATCCCTGGGCCGAGGACCGCGTGGCCTTCCTGCGTGAGGCCGCGCTGGAGCTGGAGGGCCACACCCTCGCCGATCCGGAGCTGCCCGACAACCCGCTCACCGAGGACCCCGGCAGCCACCGTTTCGTCCTCGACCCCGACAACCCGGTCACCGTCCGCCTCCGCGCGAACAGCACGGAGGTCAACGACGTCTCCTGGGAAGCCTTCAATGCCTACCTCGAGGAATGGAACGAATGGGTCGGCAAGGGCTACATCGACACATTCGTCTGAGGCCCGTCGTCGACTCGATGCCCCGGACCGGGCTTTCCGGGATCTCCATTCGGAACGGCAAGTGACGGCATGCCGGGTTCGGGCGTGGAGTGTGGAATCCGTCGCACGATGATGCGGGCCTTCGGGAAAGGCGGACGGCCCTTTCGGCTGCCCGTTGGTGCAGATGGAATCCCCCCGATATTGACGGGAGGTGACTTCGCTCCCGCACTCCGGGGCTCTGCGCGTCGAGGCGGTGTTGCTGGCAGGGTCGTCGTGGCTGGAAATCGGCGGATTCCGGGCGGCCGTCCCTCATAGGGACGCGTGCTAGCGTGCCCGACCATCGCCCGACTCTCCAGGAGGTTCCCGTCATGAGCTTTGACGGTTCGGTTGTCGTCATCACCGGTGCTGCCAGTGGAATCGGGGCCGGTCTTGCCCGTCGGTTCGCGCAGGAAGGATCCCGTCTCGTCCTCGCGGACCGGGACGCCGGGCGAATCCGGGAAATAGCCGACGAGCTGTCGGCGGTGGGCGTCACGGCCGACGTCTCGACCGACGAGGGCGTGCGCAGCATCGTCGACCGGGCCGTCGCGGAATTCGGGGGCGTCGACGTCTTCTGCGGGAACGCCGGCATCGGCGGGGCCCGGACGCCGGCGGACCCGGACGACGCGTGGCAGCGGACGTTCGACGTGAACGTGATGGCCCACGTCAGGGCCGCCCGGATCCTGCTGCCGCAGTGGCTGAGCCGGGGGAGCGGGCGGTTCGTGTTCACCGTCTCGGGTGCCGGGCTGCTGTCCATGCCCGGTGGCGCCGGATACTCCGTCACCAAGCACGCGGCGCAGGCCTTCACCGAGTGGCTGGCCTACACGTACGCGCACCGCGGCATCGCCGTCCACGCGGTCTGCCCGGAAGGCGTGCGGACCCCGATGCTCGACAGCGACCCCTACGCCGAGCTCGTGCTGGAGCCGACCGCCATCACGGTGGACGAGGTGGTCGACGCCGTCATGGGCGGCATCCGGGCCGAGCGGTTCCTGATCCTCCCGAACCAGGGCACCGACCGGAAGTACGCGGCGCGGGCCATCCACACCGATGAGTGGCTGGCCGCGATGAGCGGGATCGAGCAGCGCGTGCAGCAGACCCTCGCCGACCGGCAGGGCTGATCATCGGGAACGGGTGCCCCGGTCCGCTCCGGCGGGCCGGGGCACCCGTCCGTCTTCTCGGCCCGCCGGGGGCCGCCCTCACCTCCCCGGTCGCGACGGCCGGTGAAGGCGGTTCAGGACGGCGCCCAGGGGGCCGAAGGCGTCGTGGACGCGCAGCGGCCCGGCGAGGGCGAGCACGGACACCGCCAGGAGCAGGCCGCCCGCGGTGACCGCGGCGAGGCTGCCCGCGGTGCCGTGGCCGAGCTGTTCGCGCAGGTACAGCGCGGTGCTGGCGGCGGCTGCGGCCCCGGGGGCGCAGGCCAGGGCGGCGCGGACGTGCAGGCCGGTCTGGGCGAGCCCGCGCGGCGCCGGGCCGGAGGCGCAGCCCGCCTGGCGGTGGATGCGCCGGCTCAGGACGAGGGAGGTGACGCCGATGCCGACGAAGCTTGCCGTGGTGTGGGCCGCGGCCATCCCGACGACCGCCCAGCGGGCGGGCAGGACGTGACAGGCCGTCGTCGACAGGGCGGCGTTGGCGCCGGTGGTGACCAGGGCGAGCAGGACGGGCGTGCGGGCGTCCCCCAGGGCGTAGAAGCCGCGGGTGAGCGCGTACTGGGCGCAGTAGGCGGGCAGGCCCGGGGCGAAGGCCACCAGGACCAGGCCGAGGATCCGGACGTCGGCGTCGGTGACCGCTCCGTACCCGTAGGCCAGTGCGGCCAGTGGGGCGCCCATGGAGAGGAAGGCCGCGGAGACGAGGACGATGATCCCGGCGGAGGAGCGGACGGTGCGGGTGAGGCCGTCGGTCAGTGCCCGGTGGTCTCCGCCCTGGGCGGCTCTGGTCAGTGCGGGCAGGGCGGCGGTGACCACGGCCACGGTCAGCACGCCCTGCGGGACGGTCCACAGCTGGTAGGCGTTGTTGTAGGCGGTCAGGCCCACCCCGGCGGTCACGCCGCCGGCCGCGGCGCGCTCGCCGGCCCCGGTGGCCAGGACCGTGATCACCCAGAAGCCGGCCTGTCCGACGCCGACCAGGGCCAGGGTCCAGCCGGCGGCCCGCAGCGGCGCGGCCAGGTCCGGCCCCCGCCAGTCGAACCGGGGCCGCCACCGGTAGCCGGATCGCCGCAGGGACGGCACCACCGCCAGGGCCTGGACCACGATCCCCGCGGTGCTGCCGACGCCCAGCCAGAGGGTCTGACCGGGGGACATCCCCGCCGGCCCGGCCCGTCCCACCAGCCCGAGGAAGAGGGCGAAGACGCCGATGACCACGAGGTTGTTCGCCACCGGGGCCCAGGCCATGGCGCCGAAGCGCTCGCGGGCGTTGAGGACCTGGCCGAGCACCGCGAACACCCCGTAGAAGAAGATCTGCGGCAGGCAGTAGCGGGCCAGGGCGACCGCGGTCTGCGACTGGCCGTCCGTGAACGACGGCGCGTACAGGTGCACCAGCCACGGCGCGGCACAGACGGCGACCGCGCAGATCGCGAGCAGGGCGGTCAGGCAGGCCGTCACCAGGCGGTCGGTGAAGGCGGCTCCGCCGTCCGGCCGGCGCGCCGCCCGTACCAGTTCCGGGACGAACACCGAGTTCAGGGCTCCGCCGAGGAGCAGCATGAACACGATGTTGGGGAGCGTGTTGGCGACGTTGTAGGCGTCGCCGGTCAGCCCGGTGCCCAGTGCCGCGGCGACCACGGCGCTGCGCAGGAATCCGGTGATGCGGGAGGCCAGCGATCCCAGCACCATGGTGGTGCTGCCGTCGCCCCGGGGCCTTCGTGCGCGTCGGCGGGTGCCGGGACCGGCGCCGGTGATGCGCCGGGTGCGCTTCGCACGGGCAGGGCCGAGGGAGCCGGCGGGCGGGGACGCCCGGTGCGTCGGGCCCGGACGGCCCGGGAGGTGGAGGCGGCCGCGTCCGGTCGGGGCGTGCCGGGAGAGGGTCATCAGTCGTTCGGGCGCCGGGGCCGGTGGCCGGGGGAGGAGGTGCTCCTGAGGGAGATGCGCTCCGGGTGGTTCTGGTCGTCCTCGGCCCAGGTGGCCAGGCGCAGCGCGAGGCCGGACAGGGCGCTGCGGGCCCGGGCGGACACGCGGACGGGCCGGGCGGCTCCGGTCGGTGCGGACCTGGGCTCGTGGGCCGGCAGGGTGTCGGTCCGGCTTCGGCCGCAGTCGGTGTCGTTGCGGGTCATCGGGGGCTCCGGGGTGTGCGGGGAAGTGGGGGTTCGTGCGCAACGGCCATGCTGGCAAGGAGTTGTCAGCGAGTTGTCAGCTGCTCGTGGTCGTCTCGTCCGTTCCTGCGGGGTGTTCGCCGGAGGTCGCCCGGGATCCGGGGCCGCGTGCGTCCGGCAGGGGGAAGCGGAGGGTGAAGGTGGTGCCGACGCCCTCCCGGGACGTGACGGCGACGGCGCCTCCGTGCGCCTCGGTGAGCTTGCGCACGATGGCGAGGCCCAGGCCGCTTCCGCCGGTGCGCCGGTCGCGGGACGGGTCCGCGCGCCAGAACCGGTCGAAGACGTGGGGCAGGTCCTCGGCCGCGATGCCGTGCCCGGTGTCGGCGACCTCCACGTGCAGGGCGCGCGCCGTGTCGCCCGGCCCGTCGGGAGGGAGGCCGTCGGTGAGGTGGGCGCGCAGGTGGATCCGGCCGTCCGTGGGGGTGTGGCGCAGGGCGTTGGAGAGCAGGTTGCCGACGCTCTGCCGCAGTCGGACGGGGTCGGCGGTGAGGGCGGGGAGGTCTTCGCGGGCGGACACGATCAGGGTGACGCCCGCGCGGCCGGCTTCGCCTCGGTGGGCGGCCGCCGCCTGGTGGAGCAGGGCGGGCACGTCGACCGGCTGCGGGTGCAGGCGCAGCACGCCGGCGTCGGCCTGGGCGAGGTCCTGGAGGTCGTCGATGATGTGCTGCAGCTGGACGGCTTCGTCCAGGAGCGAGGCCACCAGGGCCGGGTCGGGTGTGACCAGCCCGTCCTGGGCGGCCTCGAGCCAGCCCCGGATGTTGCTCAGCGGGGTGCGCAGCTCGTGGGCGACGTCGCTGACCATGGCCTTGCGCTGGCTCTCCAGGCGGGTGCGGTGGTCGATCATGTCGTTGAACGCGGCTGCCAGCTGGCGGAGTTCGTCGTCGCGTTCCGGGACGGTGACGGGGGTGACCTCGGCGCCGTCCTTCAACCGCTGGGTCGCCGCGGTCAGTTGGTGCAGAGGGCGGACCAGGCGGTGTCCGGTGATCACGGCCACGCCGATGGTGACGGCGAGGACGAGGGCCGCGGCGGCGGTGATGCGCGCGGTGTCGGCCGACGTCAGGTGGAAGCCGGCGCCGCCGCCGTGGTCGGTGTCGCCGATGAACAGGAGCGCCGGCGGGGCGACGTAAGGGGTCAGCTGTTCGCGCCGTGCCGTTTCGATGCAGGACGTGACGGCGGAGCCGTCCGTCGCTCTGGGGTCCGTCCGCTCCCGGGACGGCTGACCGGCTGGTTGCCAGCCGTAGTCCTGGTCCACGCTCACCTCCGGCAGGCCCCGGTGCTGCAGGCAGCTGTTGGTCAGGTCGGTCAGGGCCTTGAGCGCCTCGCGTTCGGTCGTGGTGGGGGTGTCCAGGTCGGCGTCCAGGCACTGTGCGGTCTTGGGGGGTCCGGCGGAGAGGTTCCCCGGGCCGACGCGGGGCCGGCCGTTGGGGGCGACCGTCACGTCCGCGGTGACGCCGAGGCCGCGCAGGCACGTCACCGCGCGGTCGGCGGACTGCCGTAGCCGGTCGCGGTCCGCCTGCGGGAGCAGGAACGGTCCGACCGCCTGCGGGGAGATCCGGTCGGTGGGGGTGGCGGCGGGGTCGGTGGTCCCGGTCAGGGCGTTGTTGACGGACAGCGGGTCCACGACCGCGGCGGGCCGGGTGGGCAGCTGGTCGGGCTGCGGTGCGCCGGCCGAGTCGCCGAGGGGTTGGCGGGTCTGGGTGGTCAGCGATATCCGGACGTCGTACTGGCGGGCCAGGGCCTGCAGGGTCGGGTCGACGCCGTCCCACCGGGGGTGGGTGGCCGCGTACCCGAGGAGGGCGTCGTAGACGTGGGTGCTGTCGGCCAGGGCCTGTCCCTGTTCCTGTTTCAGCGCGGCCGAGGTGCCCTGGCTCGCCAGCCATGCCGTCGCCGCGACGGAACAGGCCGCCACCAGGCTGAAGACGGCGAGGAAACGGCTGAGCAGGCTCCTGCGCGAGGGCAGTCGAAGCCGAAGCCGAAGTCGTGGCTTCAGCCGCAGCCGCAGCCGCAGCCGCAGCCGCAGCCGCCGTCGTGCTCGTCGGCGCCGGCCGGCGTCATTCGGCATCGGGCCGTCCGGCCCGCGGCTGCGGTAGCGCGCCGCGCCCCCTGGCGGGGTCGGTCAGCCGGTAGCCGACGCCGAAGACGGTGATCAGCCGGACCGGTTTGCGGGGCACCGGTTCGATCTTCTTGCGCAGGTGGGACATGTGCATGTCCACGCTGCGGGCGTTGAAGTTGCCCGGGGCGAAGCCGTGCAGCTTCCGCAGGATCCCCTCCCGGGTGAAGACGCGGTCCGGTTCGGCGGCCATCGCCTCGAGGATCCTGAACTCCGCCGGTGTGCAGTCGACGGGCACCCCGTCCAGGGTGATGTCGTGGCGGCGGGTGTCCACGCGCAGCGCGCCCACGGTCAGCACCCGGCCGACGGGGTCCGTCGCGTCGGGCTCGGGGGAGGTGCGGCGCAGGAGCGTGCGCACCCTGGCCGTCAGTTCGCGGGGGCTGTAGGGCTTGGTCATGTAGTCGTCGGCGCCCAGCCCGAGGCCGAGCAGCATGTCGTCCTCGGTGGAGCGGGCCGTCAGCATCAGGACGGGAAGCCTGCGGGCCTCGCCGCGCAGCGCACGCAGGACGTCCAGGCCGTCGAGGCGGGGCAGCATCAGATCCAGGACCAGGAGGTCGGGTTCGCACTCCAGGGCCCGGTCCACGGCGGCGCGGCCGTTGGCGACCACGGTGACCGAGTGGCCGTCCCGTTCGAGGTACAGGCGCACCAACTCGGCCTGCTTGTCGTCGTCTTCGGCAATCAGCACGTCAGCGCACATGGGTGGATCGCAGGCAATCTGTCGGATGGTGCCCTGCTGCGAAGCGCCTCGTGCCGGTGTGCCGAGGCGGGCGGGGCACCGCGGGGGAACGGGTGGGCCCGGAGCGGTCCGGGCAGGACGGCCCCTGAGGCCGGGGGAACCCGGTCCGCGGTGGTCGGGGCCGTCACTGAACGCTCCCACCGGCGGCGCCCGCCCACCACCCCCCGACCGGGCCCGCGGCGGGGCCACCCGGACTCCTCCACCCGGAGGAGCGCCATGCCGCCGACGCGCCGGACCGGCGGTCACGGGCCGGAAACCGCACCCCCTCCGCTCCTGCGACCGGCCGTGCCGCCGCCCGCCGTGCCCGCCCGGTACCCCGGGCCGCGGCCGATCAGAGGATGCCCGCCTGGTGGGCCAGGACCGCGATCTGCACCCGGTTCGCGGCGTCCAGCTTCGCCATGATCTGGCTGACGTGGGCCTTGACCGTGGCCTCGCTCAGGTGCAGGACATGGCCGATCCGGGCGTTGGAGAGCCCCTCCGCGACGGCCGCCAGGACCTCGCGCTCGCGCGGGGTGAGGGCGGCCACCCGCTGCCGGGCACCGTCGCGCACCCCGGAGCCCTGGCTGAAGTGGTCGATCAGGTGCCGGGTGACGCTGGGCGCCAGGATCGCGTTCCCCTCGGCCACGGTGCGCACGGCGGCGGTGAGCTCCCGCGGGGGCGTGTCCTTGAAGAGGAAGCCGGCGGCACCGTGCTGGAGCGCGGTGTAGACGTACTCGTCCCGGTCGAAGGTGGTGAGCACCAGGACCCGCGGCGGCTGCGGCCAGCCGCTGATCCGCTCGGTGGCGGCCAGGCCGTCCAGACGCGGCATCCGGATGTCCATCAGCACGACGTCCGGGCGGTGCGCGAGGGCTTGGTCGATCGCCTCGGCGCCGTCCGTGGCCTCGGCGACCACCTCGATCTCCGGATCGGACTGGAGGATCATGCGCAGGCCGGCACGCACCAGCGCCTCGTCGTCGGCGATCAGCACCTTGATCACGCCACCTCCTGGGTGTCCGGGTCGTTTGCGGCGGGCAGTTCGGCCGCCACCAGGAAACCGCCGTCGGGCTGCGGGCCGCTGCGCAGCGTGCCGCCCAGGACCTCGACGCGTTCCCGCAGGCCGAGCAGCCCGTGACCGCTGCCGGGGAACGGGGCGGCCGGTGCGCCGGCCGCCGGGCCGTTGCGCACGCTCACCTCCAGCAGGTCCGCAGCGTACCGGAGCCGTACGGTCGTGCCCGCCCCGGGCGCGTGCTTGTGCACGTTGGTGAGGCCCTCCTGCACGATCCGGTACCCGGCGTGCTCCGTGGCGGCGGACAGTGCGCGCGGGCGCCCCTCGACGACGAGCCGCACGTCCGTCCCGGCCTCCCGGGAGGACCGCACGAGGTCGTCGAGCCGCTCCAGGGTCGGCGGCGGTGCCAGCGCGATGTCCTCCGGGGCGCGCAGCAGCCCCAGGACGGTGCGCAGGTCCTGCAGCGCCGCGCGGCCGGTCTCCCGGATCAGTGCGGCCTGCCGCACGACGGCCTCGTCGGCGGCGGAGACCTCCAGTGCCCCCGCGTGCAGCACCATCAGGCTCACCCGGTGCGCGACCACGTCGTGCATCTCCCCGGCGATCCGGGAGCGCTCCCCGGTCCGTGCCGCGGCCACGTCGGCCGCCCGTGCCTGCTCGGCCTGCTCCACCTGCGCGCGCAGGCTCTCCAGCAGCCGCAGCCGGGTGGCCCGCCACAGCCCGATGGCCAGCGGCAGCGCCCCGCAGGCGACCGTCCAGAAGACGGCGTCGAAGAACGGCAGGTCCGCCGCTCCGGGCACGAACGGACGGATCAGCAGAGAGACCAGACCGGCCACCGCGAGCCAGACCACCCGCCGCCGCGGACCCGGGGCCCACAGGGCCAGGTCGTAGAGGGTGACCGCGGTCAGCCACTGCACGTCCAGCAGGATCCAGCACGCCGCGCCCACCCCGACGGCCAGTGCCGGCAGGCGCCTGCGCAGGACCGTGGCCACCGCACCGCCCACCAGCAGGACCTGCGGCCAGGGCGCCGCCGCCCGGAACCCCCCGGCCGCCGGGCCCGTGATGGTGACGTCGACGAACGCGTAGCCGAGCCCGACCAGCACGGCCGCCGTCATCAGCGCCTCGCGCAGCCCCTCGCCGCTGGCGGCGGTGACCCACGGCCGGTCTCGGTCGATCATGCCCTCCAGCGTACGGAGCCGGGGCGGCCGGGGCCCGTGCGGCCCACGACGGGGGCGCGCCCGTACGGGCCGCCCCCCACCGCACGGGGCGCTGCCCGGAAGGGCGACCGAACAGGCCGCAAAGACGGCTCGCCCCGGCTCCCGGCCACGCCTGTGGCGGCCCTGGGCCCGGTGACAGCGTGGAACGGACCAACGCGCCGCTTCGAGCCACCACCCGGACCGGACACCCCGCCGGGTGGGCTTCGGAGGGTCGACCCCCCTCACGGAAGACGACATGACGACTCGCAAGCACTTCTCGCAGGACTGGCGCCGCTACGCGGTGGCGGCCTCCGTCAGCCCCTGCCTGTTCGCCGCGCCCCTGGGACTGGCCCCCGAAGCGGCGGCGGAGGACACCAGGTCCAAGCACTCCGTCAACCACACCACCACCGGCTCCTCCCCGCGGGAGCTGCTCGTCAACGGTGACTTCGAGAAGCCCGCCCTCGGCAACGGCTACCACATGTTGAACCCGGCCGACCACCCCGGCATCGGCTGGAAGACCAACGCCCCCAAGAAGGGCATCGAGTTCTGGCACAACCACCAGGCCCCCGCGAACACCGGCGACCAGCTGATCGAACTGGACTCCGAGGCGACCCTGGACACGGTGTACCAGGACGTCGAGGTGGAGCCCGGCACCGAACTCGTCTGGAGCCTGGCCCACCGGGGCCGCAACTCCGCGGAGACCATGCGGGTCCTGGTCGGCCCGCCCGACGGCGAACTCAAGCCGGTCAACCCGGCCGGAGCCGACGGGCCCGACATCACCGACCCCACGGGCGCCTGGAAGAACCACCTGGGCTCCTTCACCGTCCCCGAGGGCATGCACACCCTGCGGATCGGCTTCGAGGCCAGGACGCACGGCAACCTCCTGGACTCCGTCAGCCTCCGCGCGGTGGGCCCCGCCCCCACGGTGCAGTCCTCCGCCACGGACCAGGTCCAGCGCGGCGACGCCGTCGACCAGCGGACCGAGATCGTGAACGGCGAGCAGCCGGTGGACTCCGCCGTCTACACCGTGCCCCTCCCGGCCGGCACCGAGCTCGTCGAGGGCTCGGTCACCGTCGACGACGCCCCGGCCCGCGAACGCGCCCGGGTCGAGGGCGGCCGCCTCGTCGTCGCCCTCGGCGAGGGCGCCACCGCGAAGAACGGGGGCAGCCTGGCCGCCGGGGCCAAGGCCACGGTGTCCTACCGGCTGAAGGTCGCCGCGCAGGCCGACCCGGACACCGTGATCAAGCAGCGCGGCTCCCTCGCCTACCGCCTCGCCGACTGGCCCGCCCTCGGCACCCGCACCGTGCAGGGCAACGAGACGGCCGTCCCGCTGGTCAAGGCCGACCTCTCCGTCTCAGGCGGCACGGTCACCTCCCCGCAGGAGAAGGGCGGACGCTCCGGTTACACCGTCCAGCTGCGCAACGACGGGCCCGGCACCGCCCGCGACATCACCCTGAAGGCCACCTCGACGGCCCCGCCGAACGAGGCACGGGCCCACATCGACGGCGGCACCTGCAAGGTCGGTACCACCGGCGTGGAGTGCACCGTGCCCGAGCTCGGCGTCGGGGAGCAGCGCACCCTGACCGTCGAGGGCACCGGCGACCCCACCCCCGAGCCGCCGACCGTCACCGCCACCGTCCAGGCCCGCACCGCCGACCCGGCGCCGGCCGACAACACCACCGCCTTCCGCGCCGACAGCGCCGACCTGCGCGTCGAGATCGCCCCGGACACCACCGAGCCGCACGCCGGCGACCGGCTGACCTTCACCGTCAAGGTCACCAACTCCGGCCCCGCCACCGCCCGGGAGACCCGGGTCGTGCCCACGCTGCCCACCGGCTTCACCCCCGAGGAGACGAAGAACGGCACCTGGACCCCCGGGGACGACGACGGCCACTGGGACCTCGGCACCCTGGCGAACGGCGAGACCCGCACCTTCACCGTCACCGGCACCGTCCCCTCCGACCGGACGGAGATCGACGTGCAGGCCCGGGTGGAGTCCGCCACCTTCGATCCCGCCACGGACGACAACACCGCCGCCGCCACCGTCAAGGTGGCCGCCCCCGGACCCGGCGACGGATCGGCGAGCCCCGCACCGGAGGAGACGCGTCAGCCGACGACGGAGCCCACCGGGAAGACCGACCCCGAGCCGAAGGACACCGAGGAGAAGAAGGACGACAAGCTCGCCCTCACCGGAGGCGGCGCCGGCACCGCCGCCCTGACCGCCGGTGGCGTCGTCACCCTCGCGGGCGGCAGCTGGATCGCGTACGCGCTGCGCCGCCGGGGCGGATCCCCGCTGGGCTGAGCCCGGTGCCCGTAGGCCCCCTCGCCCGGGTCCGGTCGCAGCGGCGTGACGTCAGCGACCGGCACGATCCGAACGAGGGGGCCCGGACGTCCCGTCCGGGCCGGCTTCCCCGTCCGGGCCGGCACCCGGCCCGGCGCACGACTGCCCGGACCCCGCAGAACGGCCGGTGGGGGGCTGCGGCGAAGCGCCGCGCTCACGACACGCACCACGGCGCGGGAGCGCAGGCCGGACCGCGCGCGGGGACTCCCCGGAAGGCCGCCCACGGCGCCGGGTGCGCTGCGCCAGCAGCCGGTGGGCAAGGCAGGCGACGACCGGCAGCACTCCGGCGGCGACCACCTCGACGGCCCGGGCCTGCCAGGTGGCGTCGGCGAGGGAGACGGCTCCCCGGTCGCGGGGCTGTACCGCCGGTGCCCGCGGGTGCCGGCCCGGGCCCGGGGCGGCCGGGCTGCTCGTCCCTGCGGCCGGGCGGGGTTCGGGCGCGCTGCCGGCGGCCCGGGCCGGGCCGCCGGTGACGAGGACGGTGGTGAGCAGGGCGGCGGTCAGGAAGGCCAGGGCGAGCAGGAGCACCCTTCTCAGGTGCTGTGCCGAGGCGGCGGTTCCTTCGCGCGGCGCGGCGGCGGGCCGGTGCCCGTCGGTGGCGTCGCCGGCCCGTGGGCCGGTGGGCTGCGTGGCTGGCATGGCGGCGGTCCTGGTCGGTGACGGGTCCCCGGTGGCCTGGCTGTCGGCTGCGCCGCAGGATCTGGCTGCGGGCCGCGTCGGCGTGCACCCGGGCAGAGGTGGGCCGAACCGACGGGGCCCGCCGTCCCACTGTCACCCGCCCGCCGCCCGCGCGGACTCGGCCGAACGGCGGAGCGGTCGGGGGAGCCGCGGCAGCCGGCGGGCGTTCGGGAAGCGATCGTCGGCGCCAGGCCCGGGGTCAGGTCGCGGACCGGGCGCCCGTGCGGCCCGGGTCCCTCCGGGGAGCCCCCCGATCGGGGGACCGGCCGGGGACGGGGCCCTTCCTAGCCTGGGCGGGGAGGCCGGAGCGGCGGGGGCGCCGCCGACCTCCCGCGCCCCGACCGACCCCTGCCAGCAGAGCGCGTCCCGCGCGGAGAGACACGGTGATCCATGGCGGCCCCCGTCGTACGAGCCGGCGACATGATCGTGGTCGTCCCGCCCCCGGGAGTGCTGATCGCACCCGGTCAGATCCCGCTGAAGGGCACCGGCGCCGTCCTGGTGGGCGGACTGCCCGCCTGCACGCCGCTCGACGTCGAGGGGATGCCGCCGATCCCGTGCAACTACAGCAAGCCGGGATTCGTCGGCGGCCTGGGCACGCTCCGGTTCAAGCTCCTGCCCCTGCACTACTCCCGGGCCCTGACCAGGGGACAGCCTGTGGTGGTGGACCCGGGGGCGGGCTTCCTGTTCACCTTCGTCCTCGTCAAGCCCGCCCAGACGCCCAACGGCTTCCCCGATCCGCTGCCGCCGCTCGCCGGGACGGCCAGGTTCCAGCGCAAGCCCATGCCGCGCCCGGTGCAGGCCTGACCGGCCGGGTACCGTCACGCAGCCCCCGACCGGTGCACCACCGGGCGAGGGCTGCGGGACGGCCGGGGTGAGCGGCTGCCGGGGTCTGCGGGCCGGTCACCCGGGCACGGGCGGTCCGCTGCGACGGCCGGGGCCGCCGTCGGGGTCGGCCGGCCAGCACTCGAGCCGGTAGGCGCTGTCGAGCCGGTCCAGGGGGACGACCAGCAGGGCCCCCTCGTCGGAACGGGCGAAGGCCAGGTGACCCGCGAGGTGGTCGTCCGTCACCGCCAGCACCTCCATCCGTTCGACCGCGGCGGTGCCTCCCGACCGGGCCCGCCAGAACTGTCCCGGCGCCGCCAGGACGTACACGCAGGCACGCCGGTGCGCATCCGCCGCCAGGGCTTGGGCGGCCTCGGTCGGCAGCAGGTCCAGTCGCTCCAGACGCCGCCGGTAGCCGTCGACGAGCGCGGTCACGGCAGCCGGGCCGATCACCTGGTCGAGCCGGTGGTCCATGGGGGTCCGTCCGTTTTCAGCTGCCCCGGTGATGTGCCCCGCCGTGCGGTCCGGCCGGTGGGCGAGCGGTTTCGGTCGCGCTCCCCGGGCAGGGTTCCAGCCAATCGCGCCGGCCGACGCCGCGTCAGGGCCGTCCGGGCAGCACGCCGGGACGCCGCACCTGCCCGCGCGGCGTGCCTCCGCCGACCAGGAGGGGACACGCCGGGCGGGTCGTCAGTCGACGCAGGGGATGCCGCCGGCCGTGACGCCCGGGCCCTGCATCGCCGGGCCGGACGGGTCGCCGGAGGGTTCGCCGTCGGATCCCCCGCCCGTGGCCGGGGAGTTGTTCTGCGACGGTCCGGACGGGGCGGTGAAGGCGGTGCCGAGGACGACCACGATGTGTCCGGGCGCCGCCGTCGAGGAGGGCTTGGCGGTGACCCCGTACCGGGCCGCGACCTGCTCGGCGCCCGCCTCGGCGCCCTTGCCGTAGGTCACGGTCGTGGTGCGCTGCCCGCTGCGGGTGTTGCCCACCGTGCCGGCCCGCAGGCCCGTGCCGGTCAGGGCCTTGGACTCGGAGGCCGCGGCGCCGGCCGTGCGCGAGGCGTTGTAGACGTCCACCGTCCCCTCCGGGGCGTGGTTCGTCCCGGAGCCGGGGGATGGGTCGCCGGAGCCCTGGGCGGGCGGCGCCGAGGGGGAGTCGGTGGGGGAGCTGCCGGGCGACGGGTCGGTGAACACCTGCCGCACGACCTCCTTGATGTGGGCCGGGTCGACGGTGTTCACCGACTGGCCGTTGACGGTCTTGAACCCGGTGATCGGCAGGGTGTTGAACTGCACCTTGCCGCCCATCAGGTTCGGGGCCTGCTGGGCCAGGTCGAGGAGGTTCCACTGGTCGTCGATGACCACGTCCTTCTTCACCACGTCGAGCAGGCCGTTCAGCTTGCCGAGGTCGCTGAGGACCCCGTCGTTCTTCAGCTTGTAGGCCACCGAGGCGAGGAAGGCCTGCTGGCGGTGGGTGCGGTCGAGGTCCCCGTTGGCCAGGTTGTGCCGTTGGCGGACGAAGGAGAGCGCCTGTGAGGCGTCCAGCGTGTTGAGGCCGGCCTTGAAGTCCGCGCCGCTGCCCTGCCCGCTCATCGCCGGGTCCTTGGTGGCCTTGTTCAGGCAGACCTGGATCGGGCCGATGGCCTTGGCGAGGTCGTAGAACCCGACCAGGTTGACCTCGGCGAAGTGGTCGATCGGGATGCCGAGGAAGTTCTGCACGGTGGCCAGGGTGGCCTTGCGGCCGGCCTCCCGGCTCTGCTGTTCCAGCTGGGCCTGGGAGAGGCCCTTGCTCTTCAGCTTGTCCTCGGCGGCGGCCTTGGCGACCCCGTAGGCCTCCTTGATCTTGCGCATCTTCCCGTCGGCGCCGACGGTCTGCACGTAGTCGTCGCGCGGGATGGACAGGGCGGTCACCTGGCCGCCGTCCGGCGGGATGTGCAGCACCATCAGGGTGTTGGTGTTGTAACCGCCGACGTCGCTGCTGGAGCCGGCGTGCAGCTCGTCCTGGACGAAGTCGCCGGGCAGGTCGTTGCCGTTCATGTCCTTGCGGCTGTCCAGGCCGATCAGCAGGACGTTGACGGCCTTGTCCAGGTGCGGGGGAGCGCCGTTCCTCACCCCGTCGAGCGCACCGGAGGTGAGCATCCCGTTGGAGACGTTGTGGTAGCCCGTCCAGATCGCGGCGCTGGTGCCCACCACCGCGAGCGCCACCGTGCAGGAGAGCGTGCGGCCGAGCACCAGTGCCGGTCCGACACGGGGGCGCCCGGCCCGCCTGGCGCCGCGCCGGGCCGTGGCGCGCCGGGTTCCGTCGTCAGCCACGGGCACCTCGCGGTGGACGCACCGGGCGTTCTCGCAGTACCCGGTAGACCATCACGACCAGGGTCGCCGTGACTCCGGTGACCATCGCGGGGAAGGCCTCGACCGTCGAGCGGATCACCGCGGTGCCCAGTGCGACGGAGTTCGCGTACCGGGCGGAGTGGAGGAGCAGCTCCGCCCCGGTGGTGCTCGCCGCGACCAGCGCCGGGCCGCAGGAGAGGATCCACCACCAGCCGGCCCGGGTGGCCAGTGAGGTCGCCACGGCGGCGCCGAGCGCCACACAGCCCACCAGCAGCATTCCGGCCGCGGGGAAGGACAGTTGGGCCAGGGCGCCGCCGACCAGAGGCCCGCCGACCGCGGCCGGGAGCACCCTGCGGTCCCGCTGCACGGTGGTGGCCCGGGGGCGCAGTGGGGTGGGCTGGGGGCGCTGCGGCTGCGGGGTGGCCGGGTAGGGGGCGGGCGGGCCCTGGAACCGCGGGTCGGCTGCGTACGGGTCGTACGGCCCGGGCTGGGGGCCCTGGAACCGCGGGTCGGCTGCGGGGTACGGGCCGGGCCGGTACCCGGCGTTGTGGCGGCCGCCCACGACGGTCGGCGTGTCGGGCCCGAAATGGGGTGCGCGGGGCGGTGGGGGTGGTGGCTGGTTCTCCGGCCGCCACAGGTCCTGCTGGTCCCAGGACGGTTGACCGGTCCACTGAGCCGTCATGGCGCACTCTCCTCATCCGCTCGGGTACCAGGACGTCCGACAGGGCGCGACGCGGCCGTCCCGCGGGTACGAACGACTTCCGGGGGGCGATGACGCCCGTTCGCCGGGCATCGGTTGCCATCGTGCCGCCTGCCCGGCGCTGCGCCGCGCCTGCACGGCGCGACCGTCCGCCGGCTTCCGGGCGGCCGGGGGAGCGGGCGGACGGCCGCCTCCACCGATCGGATCGGTTCACCAAATGCCTTCTGCTGAAGCAGAGTTCGAGGTAAGTCGACTCCGGCGCCGGGGCCCGTCCGGGTCCGGGGCTGCGGCCGCCGGCCGGCTGCGGCGGTCCGCCGCCGAGACCGATCGGGCCGGAAAGTGTGACCGTTCGGACCCGTCGGCGTTCCACCCCGCAAACGGCCGATCGGAGGGTGAGGAAGAGCCTGCCCGGACGCTTGAGTGGAGGCCGCACAAGATCCGCTACCACCGGAGGAGAGCCATGTTCGCCCAGGCCCTGAGGAACGCCGTCGCCCGTTGGGCCGGCGGTCGGTTCGACAGGGAGGGCCGGTACCCGGAATGGTGCCGGATCCCCGCGGAGGGACAGAGCGCCCGGTCCTGGGCCACGGCCCCGGCCCCGTGGAGCCGCGAGTGCCGGCACGTCTACCAGGGCGTCTTCCGGATGCACTGACCCGTCCGGCCCGCCCCCGAACACCCGCCAGGACGATCCGCGAGGAGATCCGTGACCGTCGCCCAAGCCCGCCCCGCCCGCTACCGATCCCTGCTCGCCAGGACCGCCCTGGTGGCGGCCGTCGTGCTGGCCACCGCCGAGGCCGCCGCACCCGCGTCCCGTGCGGACCCGGCTGCGGACCCGGCGCCCTACCGGCAGAGCGCCGACGTCGCCGACGGGAAGCTGTCGTTCGCCTTCGCCTCCGACGTGCCGGTCGGCCTGGTGGACGTCCACTACACGCAGAACGGCACGGGCCAGCAGGACCTGCGGATGGACTCGAGCGACGGCAGGCACTGGACGAAGACGGTGCCCGCCCCACCGGCCGCGGCGAAGGTCGGCTACTGGTTCACCTACGGAGACGACCGCCTCGTCCAGGACACCTCGCACTTCACCGACCCCGGGCACGGCGACCAGGGATCGGGCACCTTCCCCCTGGTGTTCAGCAACGACACCAAGGGCGCCTGGCGGGACGACCAGATCTGGGTGACCGTCCTCGGCCAGCGGGAGCCCGGCCGGTGGTCCTACCTCAAACCGGACGGGACCCTGGCACCGATCGACCACGACGAGGAGAAGGCCCCCGGCCATCTCACCAAGAACGGGCACGACTACGCCGCGATGTCCTTCACCCTCGCCCAGGCGAAGGACCACCAGGTGACCCTGCCCGACCACCTGGAGGGCGGCCGGGCCTACGTCTCGCTCGGTGCACCGATGTACCTGGGGATCTCGCCCGACGACAAGGGCTGGGCCGGCCCGGACCTGCACAACCCCGGCGACCCCAACGCGGACGTGTTCTTCGACTGGTACGAGTTCACCTACCAGCACGGGGTGATCCCCTTCGGCGGCAACACCACCCAGGTCGACATGTTCGGCTTCCCGATGACCGCCCGCCTGGAACAGCAGGAGTCGCACTTCGACCAGAAGGTGGGCATCACCGAGTCCCGGGCCCAGGTGTACGCCCAGTACGCGAACGCCGTCGGCCCGGCGTTCAAGGGCCTGGCCGACCAGTACCGGATCCTCGCACCGCGCTCGGCCGGGCAGTTCGCCGCCGGCGCCGCGCAGGGCGACTACCTGAAGAAGCAGATCGACGACGTCTGGTCCGAGTACCGCAACCAGCAGTTCACGCTGACGCGTTCCGGCCAGACGTTCACCGGGCGGGTCGGCGACGACGGCCTGCTGCACTTCGCCAAGGACGGCAAGGACGGCTTCACCCTGCGCGAGCCGACCACCCAGGACGTCGTGCAGTGCTCCGGAGCCCTCGCCTCCCAGGGCATGAACACCACCGAACTCGAACTCGGAGCCGAGTTCTGCGCCGCGTTCAACCGCGGGGTCGCCTCCGACACCTCCAAGTGGCACACGGACCCGTCGTACTACCCGGCGAACACCCCGGCCAACGACTACTCGGACTTCTTCCACCAGATCTCCGTCGACCACCGCACGTACGGCTTCGCCTACGACGACGTCAACGACCAGAGCTCGGTCAAGATCCTTCCGAACGCCGACCCGCCGACCCGGCTGACCATCGGGATCGGCTGGTAGCGGCCGCTACCCGTGCCGCAGCCGCGAACCGCGTGTCGCGTCGTCGCCCTTCGGAGGCGTTAGCCTCAGGGTGAGGAAACGTTTACCCAGGTGCCGCGGGTGCCGGGGCGGGCCGGCAGCGACGCCGCCCTCCCCGCGCCCGTGGCCACCCCGCGAGAGAGACGGACATGGGCGCACTCAACGAGATGATCAGCGTGGTCCTGGCCGACGACCACCCGCTCTACCGGGAGGGGGTGCGGCGGGCCCTCACCATGAGCGGTCGGATCGAGGTGGTCGCCGAGGCGGACTCCGGACGCGGCGCCCTGAAGGCGATCGCCGAGCACAGCCCGCAGGTCGCGGTCGTCGACTACCAGATGCCCGACCTCGACGGCATCGCGGTCGTGCACGCGGTCGTCCGCGACGGCCTGCCCACCCGGGTGCTCCTGCTCACCGCCTTCGAGGAGAGCAGCCTCGTCTTCAAGGCCATCCAGGAGGGGGCCGCCGGCTACGTCCTCAAGGACGCCCCCCGCGGCAAGATCGTCGAAGCGGTCTCCCAGGTGGCCTCCGGCGCCACCGTCATCCCGCCCGAGCTGGCCGCGGGACTGGCCGGCGAGATCCGCATCCGCCGCGCCGACGACACCCCGATCCTGAGCGACCGGGAACGCGAGGTGCTGACCCTGTTCGCCGACGGCCTCAGCATCCCGGACGTCGCCGGCCGGCTCTTCCTGGCCCCGAGCACCGTGAAGAGCCACGCCCAGCGGCTCTACACCAAGCTCGGCGTCTCCGACCGCGCCGCCGCCGTCGCCGAGGGCATGCGCCGGGGACTGCTCGAGTAACCGCCCCGCCCGTCGCCCACCACGACGTCTCCCCGGAACCCCCGACCCCGCCGGTCGGGGGTTCCGTCGTTCCACGACCCGCCCGGCCCGGGGAGCGGCGTTGTGCCCGATCGGCTGCCCGATCGGCCATGGCGGGGCGCTGACCTGCGGGATTTGATGAACCGGTCGCGCGAGCGGCCCGTAGCCGGCACTCCCCGGCCTGGCCCCGCCGCCGTCATGCCCGGCCGCTTCACGCCGACGCACCGCCGCAGGACCGTCACCGAGGAGACCCATGAAGCCCGAATCGTCCCCCGCCCCGTCCGGAACGGGGGGACGCCGCGTGATGCCGGCCCTGGTGCTGGCCATGCTCGCGTACACGATCGTGCAGACGGCGGTCGTCCCGGTGCTGCCCCTGCTGGCGCAGGAATTCCACCGCCCGTCGTCGACCGTCACCTGGCTGATGACGGCGAACCTGCTCTCCGCCGCCGTCTTCACCCCGCTGCTGGGCCGGATCGGCGACCTGCGCGGCCGGCGCCCCGTCCTGCTGGTCTCCCTCGGCGGCCTGGTCGCGGGCTCGCTGCTGGCCGTCACCACGCACTCCTTCGCGCTGCTGATCGTCGCCCGCGTGCTGCAGGGCCTCGCCGGCGGCGTCCTCCCGCTCGCCATCGCGGTCGTGCGCGACGAACTGCCCGCGGACCGGGTCACCGGCGGGATGGCACTGATCAGCGCCACCCTCGGCGTCGGCTCCGGACTCGGCCTGGTCGCCGCCGGCGTCCTCACCGAGCACTGGAGCTACCAGTCCATCTTCTGGTTCGGCCTGGCCATCGGACTGCTGGCGATGGCGCTGGTACTGCTCCTCGTCCCGGCCAAGCCCGCCGGCGACGTCACGGGCGGCGCCGACCCGCTGGGCGTCCTCACCCTCGCCGGATGGCTCGTCGCGCTCCTCGTCGCCGTCAGCCAGGGCAACTCCTGGGGCTGGACCTCCACCCGCACCCTGGCCCTGTTCGCCCTCGCCGCCGTCCTGCTGCTCGCCTGGGTGCTCGTCGAGAACCGGGCACAGCACCCCCTGGTGGACATGCGCATGATGGCCAAGCCCGCCGTGGCCTTCACCAACCTCAGCGGCGCACTGATCGGCTTCGGCATGTACGGCACGTTCATGGTGGTCAGCAACTTCGTCCAGACACCGGAGCGGATCACCCACTACGGCTTCGGCGCCACCATCCTGCACGCCGGCATCCTCGTCCTCCCCGCGGCCGCCGGAAGCCTGGCCGGAGCCCCCGTCGGCAGCTGGCTGATCACCCGCTACGGCCCCCGCCCGCCCCTGGTCGCCGGCGGCCTGCTGGCCGCCGCCGGCCTGTACTACCTGGCCTTCGAACACGGCCACGAGAGCGACGTCTACCTGGCCTGCGCGATCTTCGGAACCGGACTCGGCCTCGCCTTCTCCGCCATGCCCGCCTACATCAACTCCGCCGTGGAACCCGACCAGAGCGGCATCGCCAACGGCATGAACGCCGTGCTACGCACGGTCGGCGGCGCGATCGGCACCTCCGTCCTGGGCGCCGTGCTGACCGGCGACACGATCCCGGGCCTGCCCGCCCCGCTGGAGCTCCCCACCCTCGACGCCTACCGCCACGCGTGGCTGATCGGCGCGACGGTCTGCCTGCTCGCCGCCGCGGTGCCGTTCGCGATCCGCCGTGGTGCCCCCGACGCCACGCCCGCCGCAGCCACGCGCCAGGGCGACCCCACTCCCGACCCCGACCAGGCCCGGGCCGGGACGCCCGGCAGCGGATCATGACCCGGCACACCGTGCCGCGCCCGCGACCGGCGCGGTACGGGCACCTCCCCCGGGCCGCGGACGGGAGCGCGTCATGACCACCCGACCCGCACCCGCGGCGGCCGGGGACCGCACCCGCTGGACGGCCCTGGCCGTCCTCGTCCTGGCCGTCCTGCTGGTCTCCGTGGACGCCAGCGTGCTCTCCCTGGCCGTGCCCGGCATCAGCCAGGACCTCAACCCCAGCGGCCCCCAGCTGCTGTGGATCGGCGACGTCTACTCCTTCGTCCTGGGCGCCCTGCTGATCGCCATGGGAGCGCTCGGCGACCGCGTCGGACGCAAACGCGTCCTGCTGATGGGCGCCGCCGGCTTCGGCGCCGCCTCGCTGCTGGCCGCCTACGCGCACGGCCCCGGCCAGCTCATCGCCGCCCGGGCCCTGCTGGGCGTGGCCGGCGCCACCGTCATGCCGTCCACCCTGTCCCTGATCCGCACGATCTTCCCGCAACCCCGGGAACGCGCCACCGCCATCGGCCTGTGGGGCGCGGCCGCCGCCGGAGGCGCCGCCCTCGGGCCCCTGGTCGGAGGACTCCTGCTCGAACACTTCTGGTGGGGCTCGGTCTTCCTGATCAACCTGCCGGTCATGGCCCTGCTGATCGTCCTCGGCGCCCGGCTCCTCCCGGAGTCCCGCGACCCGGCCCCCGGCCCGTGGGACCTGCGCAGCGTCGCGCTCTCGGCCATCGGGATCTTCGCCCTCGTCTACGCCGTGAAGGAGGCGGCCGCACACGGCCCGCTGCGCCCGGACGTCCCGGCCGCCGCCGTCCTCGGAGCCCTCGCCCTGGTGCTCTTCGCCCGCCGCCAGGCCCGGCTGCCCGTACCGCTGCTGGACCTGCGGCTCTTCCGGGACCCCCGGTTCACCGCGGCGGCCCTGGCCGCCCTGACCGCCCTGGTCGGCCTGGCCGGCGTGGTCTTCTGCCTCTCCCAGTACCTGCAACTGCTGCGCGGACTCTCGCCGTTGCGGGCCTGCCTGGTCGAACTCCCGGCCTTCGCCGGCGCGGTGGCGGGCGGACTCCTGACCAGCCGCCTCGTCCGCCGGGCCGGCGCGCGCGCCACCATGACCGCCGGGCTGCTCCTGATGGGCGTCGCCCTGGCCGCCGTGGGCCGGGCCACCGACACCGGCGGCTACGCGCTGCTCGGCACGGTGTTCCTGGCCGTCGGCGTCGCCGAGGGCCTGGTCTACACCCTGGCCACCGAACTCGTGCTGGCCTACTCGCCGCCGGAGAAGTCGGGCGCGGCCGCCGCCGTCACCGAGAGCGCCTACGAACTGGGCTGCGGCCTGGGGGTGGCCCTGACCGGCTCCGTCCTCACCGCCGTCTACCGCGGCACCCTCGACCTGCCGGACGGCCTGCCGCCCGACCTGGTCCACGGCGCCCACGAGTCGCTCGGCGGCGCCGTGCACGCCGCGCCCGCCGCCGCGGAACTCGCCCCCCGGCTGCTGGCCGGCGCCCACCACGCCTTCCTCGACGGGCTGGCCACCGCCTCCTGGCTGGCCGCCGCCCTGCTGCTGGCCGCCGCGGGCGTCGTGTGGCGGCTGATGTCACCCCGGTCCGTGCGCCTCGCCGCCACGGCAGGACTTCCGGCCCCGCGGCCGGACACGCGTGACGCCGGCGCGGGCGGCCCGCGCCGCACGGAAGCGGAGAGGAGCCCGGTGCCATGACGGTACGTCTTGAGGAGTACTTCCGGGAAGCCGGGTACCTCGACTACCGCTTCGAGGACTTCGTCGCGCTGGTGGACGCGTCCGTGCGGGCGGGGCTGCTCCGGCCCGAGGTGGGGGAGAACTGGCGGGAGCGGCACGACAGGCTGCCCGACGAGGTGCAGTGGACGGAGTTCGCCCAGTGGCTGGCCGACGTCCTGGCGCGCTTCTGCGGGGGCGACCTCCTGCCTCCCGGCGGGCTCCACGACTCCCTGGCCGCCGAGTGGACGATGGCCGAGGAGCGGCTCGCGGGGGCGAACGCCGCCGGGCTCGCCGGCCGGCAGGCGTACCCGGGCGACTTCGCGGGCCAGCAGGGGTATTTCGGCGGGTCCGTCGGCCGGCAGGCGTACCCGGCCGACTTCGCGGGCCAGCAGGGGTATTTCGGCGGGTCCGTCGACCAGCAGGCGTACCCGGCCGACTTCGCCGGACAGCAGGCGTACTTCGGCGGGTCCGTCGACCAGCAGGCGTACTTCGGGGACCCCGCCGAACAGGACGGCCACCGTGAGCAGCCCGCCGGATCCGGCACCACGGCCACGCGTCTCGAGGAGTACTTCCGGGAGGCCGGGTACGACTACTGGTTCGCGGACTTCGCCGTCGTGGTGGACGCGTCGCTGCAGGTCGGACTGCCCCGGCCCGAGGCGGGCGAGAACTGGCGGGAGCGGCACGTCAGGCTGCCCGACCAGGTGCAGCGCACGGAGTTCGCCCAGCGCCTGGCGTACGTCCTGGAACGCTCCTCCGGAGGGGACTTCCTGCCCGCCGGGCTCCACGCCGCCCTGGTCGCCGAGTGGACGGCGGCCGAGGACTGGCTCGGCTCCGCCCACTTCGGCGACTTCGTCGACCAGGCCGGCCACCGGCACGAGTTCACCGAGTTCGCGGACCTCGTCAGCGCGGTCTGCCGCGCGGGGCAG
The DNA here is from genome assembly GCF_044768035.1 of Kitasatospora sp. NPDC101176. Lineage (NCBI taxonomy): Bacteria > Bacillati > Actinomycetota > Actinomycetes > Kitasatosporales > Streptomycetaceae > Kitasatospora > Kitasatospora sp. NPDC101176. Next base: position 70,266 of record NZ_JBIWPA010000003.1, on the reverse strand, counting down.
GCGCCCCCCTCCGCCGGTGCGGACTGGCGCGAGTGGTACCTCGCCGTCCCCTCGGCGGCCTTCGACGGCGAACCCGGCCGGATCTTCACCGCGGTCGTCGAACGGTACTGCCCCGGCTGGCGGCTGGAGACCGGCCACTGGCACCGCGCCCTGCGCGAGGAATGGCTGCGGGCCGAGAGATGGCTGAAGTCGGCCCTGCCCTTCGAGGACTCGCTGACCTACCTGGAGACCCTCGCCCGGTGGCACGAGCCGCCGGCGGCCCCGTCGAGGGACTGGGACGGGTGGGCGGCCGAGGTGGTCCGGGCGCAGCCCGGCTGGCAGGCCACCCTCGACTACCTCGCCCTGTTCCGGGGCGGCCTGTCCCCGGTGCCGGACTTCGACCGCGCCGTGCTGGCGGCCTGGCACGGCCCCACCACGCGGGCCGCCGACGAGGACGGGACGAAGACCGCGGCCTGGGCGGCCCCGGTGGGGGAGGTGTACCCGACCCCGGCCCAGGTCCGGCCCGTCGACACATCCGACCGGCCGGTGCCGGGGGGCGCGGCCGCCGGACGGCCGGAGACCATCGAGGACGTCGTACGTCGTGTCCTGCGGGGTGAGGGCCTGCCGGGGGACATCGAGCTCATGGTCAGCAGCGGAGTGACGGCCAGCTGACCCGCCCGCCCGTACATCCGGACCGCACACCGCTGAGAGGAACCCCCCGTTGGCTGCACCCGTAGACATTCCCGTGCCCGAGCTGATCGACTGGGAGAAGTGCCTCAGCTACGCCAAGGGGCCGTACAAAGAATTCCTCCGTTCCTCTGGGACGGAGCCCGACCAGGGGGTCCTCGAAGCCGCTGAATTCCGTTGTGTGCGGGCCGTCGTGACCATCATTCAGGTGTTCGGCGGTGCGGGCGGGGACTGGCGCTACATCCGGTCGAATCTGCAGAACGCCTCGCTCGCGGAATTCGGCAACTACTTCACCGACGCCGTCGTCCGCTCCAAGACCCGGCCGGCCGTGTCACGTGTCGAGGAGGCGCTGAAGGCCGAGAAAGCCATCCAAGGAGAGTGGTTGGCCCACTTCAAGTCGAACCCCCGCTACAACCCGGTCGAGCTGTTCGTCGAGCACGACCATCGTCGAGTTCTCTTCGAGAAGTGGCGGGCCCAACGGAAGCGCTACGACGACGCCTACCTGGCAGGCGTCGAGGAGATCAAGAAGCTCGCGCCGGAGCAGCGGACGGCGGCCGGAATGGCGGGCTCCCGGGACCTCTCGCGCGGCGGTATGGAGATCCGCGGGTTCGCACCGGTGCGCTCGACCACGGCGCGGTTCGCGGAACTGGCGCGCCGAGGCAGGAGCACGGAGAAACGGGAGGGAACACGCTCCACCGCGGAATTCTCCTTGAACGTACCGGTGACGATATCCCTGGGCCAGGGATCGATCCCTGGTAGCCGGGTCCACGTCCGCGGAAGGGTACGGTGGGTCGGCCTCTCCACCACCCACCCGCGTGAGAAGTCCGCGTCGCGGTGGGACAGGTTCCGTTCGGCGGTAGGGCAGCCGCCTGACCGCTCACCCGGGCTCGGTGTCGCAGACCTCCAGGTGGAGATCGACATGGTGTTACTTCCGTTCAAGGAGGAGGCCGCGCTCTTCTTCTACTTCCACGCCCCCCGGGACAACACCCGCGAGACCGCCGGGATCAGTTGGTCCCTCTCCCTGGGCGACGCCCCGATATTGGGGCTCGAAGCACGCAGGGACACGGGCAAGATCCTGCTGGAAAGCACCAACGGCGCCATCGTGCCCCGATTCGAGGGCGCCGACCTCCTCGTGTCCCTCCCCGGGGGCTGAACGGGTACCACCGGGAGGAACGGGCGCCGCGTGGCTCAGGCCATGTCGGTGCCCGTCGGCGCACTGAGCCGCACGCCGACCCGCCGCACGCTGTGCAGGTACCGCGGCCGGGCCGCCGTCTCGCCCAACTGCCGCCGAAGCCAGCACAGGTGGACGTCGATGGTCTTGCTGGTGGTGTAGGCGCTGTCCCAGACCTGCTGGCGCAGCTCGGTCTTGCTGATCACCCGGTCGGCGTTCGCGGCGAGGTGGGCGAGCAGCCGGAACTCCATCGGCCGCAGTTCCAGCGGCCGTCCGGCCAGACTGGCGGTGTGCGCCTGGACGTCCACGGTCAGGTCGCCCACGGTGACCTGCGCCGGCGGCTCCTCCACCCGGCACCGCCGCATCAGTGCGGTCAGCCGTGCGTCCACCAGCCGCATCGAGAACGGCTTCTCCAGCGAGTCGTCCGCCCCGGCCCGCAGCGCCTGCACCGCCAAGCCCTCCTCCGTCCTGGGGACGGCGGTCACGATGGGAAGCTGCACCACCGAGCGGAGCATCCTCAACACCTGGAGCCCGTTCATGTCGGGCAGGTCCAGTCCGAGGATCACCACGTCCGGACTCTCCTCGATGACCTGGGACAGACCGGCCTGCCCCGAACCGGCGCTGGAGACGCGGTAACTGAGCTGCTGCAGCGCCCCCTCCAGGCCGCTCCTGGTACCGGCGTCGGGCTCGATGATCAAAACATGGGTCATCTGACCTGCTGCTCCTGTGTCCACGTGGTGGAGGACGGCCCCAGCGGGCTGCCCGGACCCACCGGCCCGACCGTCCGACTCATGATCTCCTCCCCTCCCGGTCCGCTGCCGTCGTCCGATCGGGCAGTGCACCGGATGAAGCCGCCGTGTCCCCTACCAGCCGATCCGGGAACCGCTGGTCTGCGTCTGGGCTTCCAACTCCGAGAGCGCACCCTGGAGTTTTCCGGGCGCGTCGTAGTAGGAGCGCACGGTGAGGGTGATCGTGCTCACCGCACCGTTGCTGTGCAGCCTGATCTGCTGGCGCTCCGGGTGGTCGGCGAGCTCGACGACCTCCGACTTCCCGTTGCCGTAGGAGACCTCGATCTCCTTGACCCGTGAGTAGTCCTTGAACTCGGTGGTCGACCCGTTGTAGACGAGCATCCCGTCGAGGCGCGCCGGGTGCTGGAACTCCAGGGTCAGGACAGGACGGTCACCGTCGGTGGGGAACGCCCAGAAGGTGTTGCTGTAGCCCTCGGTCGCCGCCTCGGGGGGGTGGTCGGGAAGTGCCAGGTTGGAGACGGTACGGATCGGATGGACCGGGGACAGCTTCGGGTTCACCAGCCCGTTGACCGTCTTCTGCACCGTGGCCACCTGGTTCCAGACGCCCGCCCGGAAGGGCGGGTGCACGGAGTAGAGCACCGCGACGGTCAGGGCCGCCACGCTGGCCACCATCCGCACCGGTCCGGCCAGGGCGGACATCGGGGGCAGCCCGCGCGCGCTCTTGACGCCCGGCTGGCCGGGGCGCGCCCCGGCCTTCAGGACGAGGTGCCGTCGGCGTGGCACGAACCGTCGCCACCAGGGCCGGCGGACCACCTCGGCCGCTTCCAGCGAGGCGCCGCAGCTTCGGCAGAACTTGCGGCCGGGGTCGTTCCCGGCACCGCACTCGGGGCACAGGACGTCCCCCACCTCGCGGCGACGCGGGGTGCGGTGCGGTGCGCGCACCGGCGGGCGCCGTACGGCGGCTTGGGGGACGACTTCGGTCGGCTCGTCCTTGGCCGGGGGATCGGGCACGGTCTTGGTCAGACTGGTGCCGCGGACCGGCTCCTTCCCGGGCATGACGGAATCCGGCCGCATCGGCGATGCCTCGGCCGGTCCTTCGGCCGGTGGGCGCTGCGCGGTGGCGGCCGGTGGCGGAGCCTTCCGTTCCTCCGGTGCCGGCGGTCGTGGTGGCTTCGGCTTCTCCACCACGGGCGGTGGTGGTGGCGGCGGCGGCGGTGGTGGCGGTGGCGGTGGGGGTGGTGGCGGCGGTGGCGGCTTCTTCGCTCCTCCCGGTGGGGGTGGCGGTGGTGGTGGCGGGGACGGCTTCTCCCCTCCTGGCGGTGGTGGCGGCGGGGGTTTCGCTCCCGGCGGTGGTGGCGGCGGGGGTTTCGCTCCCGGCGGTGGTGGTGGCGGCGGGGGTGGTGGCGGCAGTGAGGGCGGGGGTTTCGCTCCCCCCGGCGGTGGTGGGGGTGGTGGCGGCTTCTTCGCTCCTCCCGGTGGCGGAGGCGGAGGCGGTGGCGGCGGAGGCGGGGGCTTCGCTCCCCCCGGCGGCGGTGGTGGTCCCGGCGGGCGGGCCCCCGGCGGCGGTGGTGGTCCCGGCGGGCGGGCCCCCGGTGCCCCCGGCGGAGCGGGAGCCCCCGGAGCCCCGGGGCGGGCCCCCGGCGGCCCCGGGCGGGCGCCGGGCGGCCCCGGGCGGGCGCCGGGCGGCCCGGACATCCCCGGCGGCCCACCCGCGCGCCGCTGGTCGGCGGGCAGCGGTTCGCGTTCGCCGACATCCAGGTACAGGTTCCGCCTCGCCCGCTGGAAGAAGCCCTGCTGCGGGTTGGCGGCCTCCGCCTTGGCCTCCTCCAGGATCTCCTCGTCGGCCTCCACGGCGACCTTCTGGCCCGTCCACTCCAGGAAGCCGCCGCAGGAGCCGCAGAACGCGTCGGAGACGTGGTTCTGGAAGCCGCACTTCCGGCAGACCATCACGCCTGCAGCACCTCCACCACGTGGGTCACGTGGGCGGGCTTGACCCGGGCGACGAACTCCTCCACCAGCAGCGGGGACACCGCCACGGCCGGGGCGATCCGCACCCGCAGCGCCGGGCCCGCGGCCGAGCCGCCCGGAACCTGCCCGGGCCGCAGCGGCCCGATGACGACGCCGCCGGTGTCCGTCACCTCCACCCGGCCGCCGAACACCAGCTCCAGGTGCTCACGCAGCCCGGGTGCGGTGCCCCGCGCCCGGTACAGGTCGCAGGCCCGGGCGAGCAGCGCCCGGCGGCGCTGCGGGGTGAGGTGCTCGGCCAGGTCCAGCCCGAGCCAGCCGGCCAGCCAGTCGAGGAAGTCGGCCGGGGCCAGCGCCGGATCGAGGTAGGCGTCGAGGCAGTCGAGCGTCGAGACGACCGGCGCGAGCACCTCGTCCAGTCCGGCGGTGAAACGCTGGGCGAAGAAGTCCTCCTGGTACACCGCCGGCAGCAGTCCGCCGATCGGGTACGGGATGCCCAGGCCCGGTACCGTCCCCCTCACGCGTGCTCCTCCACCTTGATGTGGTGCTCGTAGGAGAACGCCAGGCTGTTCGGCGCCACCTCCAGCCGGTCGGTCCGCTCACCGCGCTCGCCGGTCACCGGGTTCGCGCCGTAGAGCCGGATCTCCTCGATCAGCTCGACGCCGGGCACCGAGTGGATCACCGCGAAGAGGTCACCGGACTGCACCGGCCGGCCGAAGGCCCACCCCGTGCCGTCGGGCCCGCCCGTGATCGGGTTGATGAACCGGTGCAGCGCCCGCGTGACGTCGGCACTGACCCGGGACGCCCCGGCGCCCAGCGCGGCCCGTACCCGGGCGACCACCGTGACCCCCCGGTACAGCGGCGGCTCGACCACGACGGTGGTGCCGATCGGCCGGGTCGCGTCCAGCCGGGCGGCGATCCGCTCCAGCATCTCCGTGGACGGGACCAGCTCCTCGAAGGAGATCCGCCCCTCCCTGGCCTCCACGGACGGCACGATCAGCAGCTTGGCGCAACCCGCCGGGACCCCGTCGGTGCCGGCCGGAAGGCAGCGCACCCGGGCCGTCTCCGGGGCCGCCTGGCGCGCGATGACCTCGTAGTCCTCCGCGGTGACCGCCCGGTCCCGGGTGCGCAGCAGCAGCGGGGCCCGGTCCCGGACCTCCGCGACCGTCTCGCCGTCCACCCCGCCCTGCGCCGGCCGCAGGTTCTCCACCCCGCCGACGAACGGCACCGAGGTCTTCAGCGACTGGATCGCCCCGGCCTCGACGTTCCCGCTGCGCCCGCCGCCGATGGCGTAGCGGCACAACCGCACCGTCGCGTCGCGCTGGGGGGTCGCCCCGAACAGGCGCAGTCCGCCGTCGGCCTCGCGCACGGCCGGCCCGAACCGGACGGTCCCGGTGGCCGCGTCCAGCAGGAAGTGCCGGTCCTCGGGGCCGCTGCCGGCGAAGTGCTCGACCCGGCTCCACCGCTGCCAGCCGTCGGCCGTGCTGATCTCCAGCACCGGCTCGGCCGCGCTGAGCACCACCGGGGACTGGGCGAGCCCCAGCTGCTGGCCGGGCACGCCCTCCGACACCCCGAGGATGTCCTCCTCGACCAGCTCGGCGTGGACGGCCGGCACGGTGCCGCCGATCACGCTCGCGGTCATCGCCTCGACCACCGGCGAGGAGCTGTAGCCGGGCATGCCCTCGGCCGCCGGAACCACCACGGCCCGCAGCCAGCCGGCCCGGCGCCCGTCGAGCACGCTGGCGTCGTGCTGGTCGGGCAGCTGCAGCACCACCGCACCGGGGCGGTTGAGGCCGCCGGTGTCGTCCTCGTGGAGCTCGCAGGCCCGCCACGAGGTGCCGTCCCAGGCCTCCCAGCGCAGCGGCGGGTAGTCCGGGTCCACGCCGATGCCCTGGATGTGGCACTCCAGCTCCAGGCGGACCATGCAGCGCGGCGCCGGGTCGCTGAGCCCGACCAGGAGGGCGTCGCCGGGGGCGGGCGGGCCGTCGCCGAACGCGGGGAAGTCGATGTCCAGGCGCAGGTGTTCGTCCCGGGGCTGGATCCCGCCGGCCGCGGTGTCCAGCGTCATCAGCTGGGTGAGCCGGCAGGCCGGCATGGTCAGTTCCTCGGTGGTCGAGAAGACCACCGGCTCCTGGGTGTCCCCGCGCAGCGTCGAGGCCGCGGTGCCGGCCGGCAGTGTCAGCGTGGTGGTGGCCGGTGCGGTCAGCCAGAACGTCAGCGGTGCCCGTGCCGCCGTGGGCGGCAGCAGGGTGACGCCCAGCATGTCGAGGAACTTCAGGTACAGCCGGTCCGGGACCTGGTTCAGCCGGTACAGCAGCTGGTCGGTCATGTAGGCGAAGGTCTCGATGAGCGTGACGCCCGGGTCGGAGACGTTGTGGTCGGTCCATTCCGGGCAGCGCCGCATGACCAGGCGCTTGGCGTCGTCGACGAGGTCCTGGAACCGCCGGTCGTCGAGATCGGGAGCGGGCAGTGACATCAGTAGTCGCCTCCTTCCTCGGGGATCAGATAGAACGGGAAGACCAGGTTCCGCCAGTCGTTGGTGGTCCTGATCGCGTACTGGACGTCGATGTAGAGCAGCGAGGGCTCGTCCGGGTCGGGGTTGACGTGCACCCCGTGCACCTCGATCCGCGGCTCCCAGCTCATCAGCGCGTTGCGCACCTCGGTGGCGAGCTCCGCCCTGGTCTGGCCGCCGGTGTCACGGAAGATGAAGTCCCGCAGCCGGCAGCCGAAGGCGGGGCGCATCGGCCGCTCGCCCGGATAGGTGGCCAGGATCAGGTGGATCGCCTGCTCGATCTCCTGCTGGCGCCGCGCCAGGGCGATCCCCCCGGTCGCGTCGACGCCCAGCGGGAAGGCCCACCCGGCGCCGATGAAGTCGGCCGCTCCGGCCTGGGACATGACTACTCCTCAGTTCAGCTTGATCGGCGTGCCGCTGATGTTGACCGCGGTGCCGCTGATGGTCACGGCGCCCGAACTCTTCAGGGCGAGCCGGCGCGACGCGGTGACCTGGACGTCCCCGCCCTCGAGGGACACGCTGCCGCTGCCGCCCTTGACGTTCACGGCACGTCCGCCCTCGATGTTGACCGTGCCGTCCGAACCGCTGCGGACGTTGACCGTCCCGCCCTTGGCGGCCTCGATGGTCACCGTGCCGTTCTTGGCGCACTCGATCCGGATCAGGCCGGACGGCCCGCCCGGCTCCGGCCGGCAGGCCAGCGTGACCGCCTTCGCCGTCCGGTCGATGGTCAGCGCCAGCTCGTCGCGCCCGGTGCCCAGCACCACGGTGGACTGCGTCGGCTTGCCCCCGGCCTCCGGGACGTTGTCGATGAACACCAGCCGGTTGCCGGACGGGCTCACCAGGCCCTGCCGCGCCAGCCGAGCCGTCTTGCCCTTGACCTCGACCATCGGCCCGCCCAGACCGTCCTTGTGGTAGGCGGCCTTCGTGTTGAGCAGCCCGCCCAGCACGAACGGCCTTCGCGAATCACCGAGTTCGTAACCCACCAGGACCTCGTCACCGACCTCCGGCAGCAGCAGGGCGCCCCCGCGCCGCCCGGCCCCACCGTGCACCACCCGCGCCCAGTCGGTCTGGAAGTCCGGCGCCAGCCACGGCAGGCGCACCCGCACCCGCCCGGCCCCGGCCGGGTCGTTGATGTCGCTGACCAGCCCGCACACCAGGCCCCCCGACGGCGAGGGCCGAGTGTCGGCCACGGCCCCAGCCGCCGCGTCCGGGCCGCCGATCTCGAACCGGGTGCGGTAGCCGCCCTCGTTCTCGTCGAACACGTGCCGGGCCCGGGTGATCCGCCAGCGCCCCGCGAACTGGCGCGGCACCCCGCACACCTCCACGACGGCCCCCGCCACCACCCCCGGCTCGCCGACCACGCACCCGGTCGCCTCGCAGTGGGAGCGCGCCAGCCGCTCCGCCACGGCCCGGGCGGCCGCCTCCGCGCCCGCCGCGGCACCCGCCCCCGGGCCGGCCGAACAGTCCGGCACGACGAAGGCGTCCGGGGCCGGCGCGGGCGCGTCGCCCACCTTCGCCCCCGGCAGCGCGGCCGGCGCGAACATCTGCGCCGCCTTCTGTGCGGTGGTCCCCGACTCCAGCACGGCGTCCGGCGAACGCACCGGCGCCCGGCCGACCACCACCTTCGACGTCTCCGCGTGCCACGAACGCACCTCCACCTGAGGGGCGAGCGTGTCGGAACTCACCTGCGGGCGGAACGACAGCAGGTTGTCCCCGAAGACCAGCTCGGGCAGCCGGGCCCGCGGGCCGCCGCCCGACGACGCCACGGTGCGGCGGAAGAAGAACTTCCCGTCCCGCACCCCGACCTCGAAACCGCCGGCCGTCGCCCGCCGGCGCAGGAAGTCCCAGTCGCTCTCCGCCGTCTGCGCCACGTACGGCGACGACGGGCCGTTCGCGATCTCACCGACCGTCAGACCGGAGGCCTTGGCGAGCTGCCGCGCGATCTCCCCGTCGGACTGGTTCAGGTAGACGTGGCTGCGCCGGGCCCGCTGGAGCCGGTGGCTCGCGTCGTACCCCCGCACGACGGTGTACACCGTCATGTTCTCGCACACCGCCTCGACCGCCGTGATCTCCCCGAGGATCAGCCTCGTCCCGGTCGGATGGTCACCGGACGCCGCCAGCACCTCGACGTGACAGCCGAGTTGCAGCGACGGCTCGTCCGCGGCGGTCCCCGCCTCCAGGTCGTTCTCGTAGAAGGTGATCTCGAACATGTCCGGGAGGTGGAGGTGGCTGTCCACCACCACCCGCACGATCCGCTCCGACAGCGCCTGGCTCAGGTCGGTCGGCGTCGTCCCGCCGGCCCGCACCTGCGGGTCGACGGAGACCGGGGTCGCGACGTCGTCGCTCATCGGTTCACTTCCCGGAGAACTCGTCGGGGTTCGGCAGGTAGACGACCTGGCCGGGGCGGATCCGCAGCGGATCCTCGATCCCGTTGGCCTCGGCCACCTCGCGCCAGGCCGCCGGGGTGCCGTAGCCCTCCAGCGCCAGCGCCGGAAGGTCGTCCCCCTCCGTCACGGTGTGACTGCTGCGCCCCGGCAGGCCGCCCGAGGTCGGGTTGGTGGGCAGGGTGCCCAGCACCGACGGCTGCTCGGTCATGGTCAGGCTCACCTTGGCGCGGATCGGGATGGCGTCCCGGTTGAAGCGGGTGAACTTGATGGTGGTGCTGGTCAGCATCACCGTGTAGCAGAAGCCCAGGTACGGCGGGCCCCACTGGAACAGCAGGGTCGGCAGCCGGTTGGTGAACCGGCCCTTCGCGTCCTTCGTCCGCACGGCCTGTGCACCGCCCGCGACCTGGCCCAGCAGACTGCCGCCCGGTGTCATCCAGTTGACCAGCTGGTCGCAGAGCGGCTTGGTGTGCAGACCGCGGATGGTGACGTCGGACAGCGAGATGCGGGTGGGTTCGCTGCGCTGGAAGACGGTGCCCCAGTTCCCGGTCTTGCGCTTGCCGTGGGCGTGCGAGCGCACCTCCTTGGACATGCTGATGTTCTCTGGCGTCAACTCGAAGGGGACCGCGCCCATGTTGAACACGGGCATGCCCTTGTTGATCTTGGGCGTGACCCCCTTGCCCGGTTTGAGCAGTCCCTCGTAGCAGATCAGCAGGGCGGGCCCGTAGATCATGGTTCGTCCTTCCTAGAGAAATCCGTGGTGGGCCAGTTCGAGGGTCTCGATGGCGACCTTGGTGCTGTCGGCGTCGAGGTCGGGGCCCTTCCACGCCCTGGGGTACACGTCCTTCAGCGTCCAGCAATGGACCGCGGTCTGGCCGCTCGAGTCCAGGAGGGTGATCGTGGCCGTGTTCGGCGTGTAGTCGTCCTCGTAGCTGTGCATCCAGTCGCCGGCGATGTCGCGCAGCCACTGGTGCACGGTCGCGGTGCCCTCGGCGGTCATCGCCCGGCTCAGGGTGATGTTGCTGTACTTCAGGCGCTTGGGCAGCAGGAACGTGTGCTCGTAGTTCCCGCCGGTCTCCAGCTCCTCGCAGTCGAAGTTGACCGCCAGGCCCTTGCAGCTGCTCCAGCCGCCGAGGTCGAGGCCGTCCACCGTGACGCGGAACCGGGCCGACAGCCCGATCCGGGGCTCGGCCCCCAGCACCTTCGACTGTCTCGTGGGCACGGTGTCCCTCCTCTCGTGTCATACGCCCGGGAGGTTCCCGGGCCCGCGGGACCGGTCAGGCGATGTCGTCGTTGAGGAAGCCCAGGTGCTGCAACTCGAGCGTCTCCAGGGCGACTTTGCTGGCACCGGCCTCGAAGCTCGCGATGGACCACTTGCCCGGCATGATGTCGCGCAGCTCCCACGAGATCACCTTGACGTTGGCGGGATCCATCAGGACGATCGAGCCGGTGTGCTTCATGCTCTTGAACGAGTTGCTGGAGAGCCACTTCTGCACCTGGACCGAGTCCTGGCAGGCGGCCCGGGTGAGCTTGATGGTGGAGTACTCGGTGAAGCCCGGGAAGAACCAGCGCTGGTTGCCGGCGTCACCGGCACGGTAGTCACAGACCTTCCACTGGACGTCGAGGCCCTGGACCTGGGCCCAGGCGCCGAGGTCGTACGCGCCGTCGTCGACGACGACCTGGAACCGGTTGGCCAGGGCGAGGGACGCGCTGTTGGACATGGTCATGAGGGGGTCTCCTTGGTGTTCGCGGTATGTGGTCGGGACATCGGTGGGACGGTCGTCAGGGGCAGCGGCTACCGGAAGGTCGTCCCGCTACCTCCTGCGCTCGTACTTGGTCTGGTCCGAAAGAAGCCGCTCGTGCAACCGTTCGTACATCCGGTCCGCGAGCGCGGCGACCGAGGCGTCGTCCAAGTGCTCGACGAGGTCCTTGGGTTGGAGGCCGTGGCCGGGAGCGTCCTTCGGCGCCGCGGCGGCCTTCGGCGGCTCGTCGGGTTCCGGCTCCGTCGGTGACAGGTCGGTCAGCGCGAGGTTCTCCGCGCCCGGCCGGTCCCCCAGACGCCGCCGTTCGGCGACGTCGCGCCAGGCGTCGCGCTGCTCGTCCTCCTCCTCGCCGTCCATGCTGTAGAACGAGCGCATGAGGCCGGAGCTGAGGAGGCTGCCGGTCTGGCCGGCCCACTCGGACCAGTCGAGCTTGCGCTGCGCGGCCCGCTCCTCGTCCGTCAGTTCCTTCTGGAGGCCCGTCTTCTTGGCGCCGGCGGTGCCCGCACTCCTGCCCGCGGTCCCAGTGGGGGATGCGGCGGGCGTCTTGGCGGGAACGGGCGGGGTCGTGGTGGGCTTGGCGGCCCCGGAAGCGGGTAGCGGCGTCCCGGCCGGCTTGGCCGTGCCGGTCCGGCCCGCGGGCGGTGTCGCTGCAGGCGCGGCCGTCAGGGGCTCGGCCGTCGGCTGCGTCGCCGTGCCCGTGCCCTTGGAGGGTAGGGGCGGCACCGTCTTGGACGCGGCCGGGGTCTGCTGCGCAGTGGTTCCGGGCTTGGTGACGGGGGACTTCGGGACGGGGGCGGCGAGCCCGGGGCCCGGGGCGGAGGTCCGGAGTGCGGTCACAGCCGTCGGGGGTGCGGTCGTGCCCGCGGGCCTGGTCGACGATGCTCCGGTCGCAGCCGTCTTCGGGGCGGTGGAGGTGACGGGCGTCGTGGTGCCGCCGGTGGGGACCACCGGTGCCGGCGGGTCGACGACGGCTGAGCCGGTCCCCGACCCGCTCGCGGGGTGGCCCGCCGCCGCAGGCGTCACCGTCGGCCCGTCAGAGGCCGCGGTGGTCGGCTTGCGGCCGATCCCGGCGGTGGGGACCCGACGCCCCGGGTGCTGCTTGCCCGTGGCCGGGGCGGGAGGCAGCAGACCCTCGTCCTGCAGCTGGGCGACCAGCCGCCCGTAGAGCAGCTGCGACAGCTCGTCGAGGGAGGCGTCGTCAGGAGTGCCTGCGATTCCTCCGTGCAGGGCGGCCGCGGCCGGCCCACCGGCGCCGGGCAGGCCGCCCCCGTCGGACAGATCGGTGAGGGAGAGGTTCTCCGCCCCCGGGGTGTCGCCGTTCTGCCACCGCTGGTGACGGGCCCGCCACCTGTCCCGCTGCTCCTGCTCCTCCTCCTCGTCCATGTTGTAGAAGGAGCGCATGAGGCCGGAGCCGAGAAGGCCGCCGGTCTGGCCGGCCCACTCCGACCAGTCCAGCGGGCGGTCGGCCGCCCGGGAAGCCTCGTCCGATCCCGACCCCGAGGACGCGCGGCGGAGCTTGATCAGCAGCTTCTCGCGCTCCTCCTCGTCGAGCGCGTCCTCACCCGTGATCTGCGGCAGGTTGCGCTTGAAGCGGTACTCGTTGAGCTCCGCCAGGAACTCCTCCGTCAACTCCGCGTCGGTGGCCCGCTGGACGCCCTCGTCTCCGTGCGACATGCCGCCGTCGGGCGTCCACGACAGACCGATCAGGCCCTCCACCGCGGCGTGCTCGTGCTCGCCACCGTCCTCCCCGGACTCGGCGGCCTCCACCGCCTCGACCACCTCGTGGACCTCTTGCGGGGAGGGTGCGCCGGGATCGCCGCGGAAGTGGCGCTCGACCGCCTGCGCCTCCCACTCCAGCGCCGCGCCCACCGGGGTGTTCTCGGCCGGGAGCGTGCCGCCGCGGCGCCGCTGCTGCACGGCGTGGGTCAGCTCGTGGGCGAGCAGACCGCGGACCCGGGGGTTCTCGATCGGGCCGGCCTCCTCGGGCAGGTGCACCTCGCCGGCCCGGGTGAACGCCCGCGCCGACATCCGTGCCGCCTGCGCCCCGGTCTCGCCGCCCCGGTGCACGGGGACGTCGGAGACGTCCGCCCCGTACAGGTGGGCGAAGGCGCTGGCGATGTCCTGGGGGACGGCCGGGCCGGCCGGGGCGCGAGGCGGTGCGGTCGGCATGGCCGGGTGGACGAGGGGTGCGCGCAGGCCCGCCTCTCGGGGGGCCTGCGCGACTGCCGGTCGTGCGGGTACGGCCGGCGCGGGCGCGGCGGGCTCCGGACGCGCCAGTGGCGGGCGCAGGCCTGCCGCGGCCCCGGCCGGTGCGGTCGGGGCGGGAGCGTCGGGGCGGGCCGGTCGCGCCGTCTCGGGCTCCGGTACGGCGGGGCGGGGCGTGCGGTGGCGCAGCGGCGGGTGCCCGTCCGGCGGGGCGGGTGCCGACGGTCCGCCGGTGACGGGTGCGGTCGGTTCGGTGCGCGGCGGGGCGGGCGTTCGGTGGGTGGCGGGTTCGGGCGCGGGTGGCTGGGGCGAGGTGTGCGGGGCCGCCCCGGGCAGGTCGGCGGCGTGGGGGCTGGCCTGGGGTGCCGGTTCGGCGGTGGTGGGTGTGGTCGGTTCGGTGTGCGGCGGGGCGGGCGGCAGGTCGGCTGCGGGCGCGGTGGCAGGGGCGTGGGCGGGGGGCTCGGGTGTCGTGGCGGGGGCCGTCGCGGCGGGCCGGGCCGGGGCGTGCGGCAGCGCGGGGTGCGGCCGGGCGTCGGTGTGCGGTCCGCCGGTGCCGGTGGGCGGGGCCGACGGACGGGCGGGGGCGCCGGGGTGCACCCGGGGCGCCGTCGGCCGCGGAGCGGTGACGGGTGTGGTCGGTTCGGTGTGCGGCGGGGCGGGCGGCAGGTCGGCTGCGGGCGCGGTGGCAGGGGCGTGGGCGGGGGGCTCGGGTGTCGTGGCGG
>NZ_JBIWPA010000003.1:0-56030 GCF_044768035.1 Kitasatospora sp. NPDC101176 | reverse complement strand
GGGGCCGTCGCGGCGGGCCGGGCCGGGGCGTGCGGCAGTGCCGGGCCGGCGGTGGGAGGGCCGGCCGGGGCGGCGGGTTCGGGGTCGGAGCCGGGGGAGGGCTGTTCGGTGGCAGGGGTGCGGCGCTCCCGCGTGCGGTGCTGCCGGAGCGCGTGCGATTCCCCGGCGTCCGGGGCGGGGCCGGCGGTCCGGGGGGCCGGTGCGTGGGGGGCGGTACCCGGTGGCGGGGTGGACGCACCGCCGGTGCCCGGGTCCTTGGCGCCGTCCTCGTCCTGCCCCCGGCGCCGGCTCTGCCCGAGGGTCGGTCGGGGCGGCCGGACCAGGTCGCGCCGTACCGCCGGTGCGGAAGGCTCCGGTGCCGACACCTCCGCCTCGGTCGGCAGACCGGGCAGCAGGAAGGCGGACAGGTCGAGCGGCATCCCCACGCCGGCCGTCATCCCGCTCATCCACGCCGGGGTGGCGGGCTCGGCGGCCACCCGGGGCTCGCCCACGGACGCCCCGTCGGCCGTGGTCAGTGACTGCCGCCGACCGGCCGCCCCGCTGACGGGCCGGGCCCGGCGGGCCCGGCCCGTCAGCGGCAGCGCGGAGGGCTCCGACTCGGGCGGCGTCGTCGCACCGCGCTGCCCGTCCGAGTCCGGCGGCCCCTGCGGCTGCCCTTCCGGCCGTCCTTCCGGTCGGCCGGATGCCGGCTCCGGCCGCGCGGCCCGGGTCACGGGCGCCGTCAGGCCCGTGACCGTGCCGATCGGGCGGTGCACGGCGACCGGCGCCGCCGCGCCCGCCACCGTGGGGCCGACCGGCCGCGCGGTGACGGGGGGCTGGGCGGCGGTGAGTGCGCCGACCCCGGTGGAGGTGGCCCGCAGCGGGGCCGTCCGCGTCCAGGCCGGCGGACCGGCCGGGGCGCGCGGCGCCGCCCGGTCCGGCACCGGTGCGTCGACACCGGGTGCGGGGACCGGGGCGGTGCCGTCGGGCGCCGACGCCCGGGGCGTGGCACCGGAGGGACCGGCGGGCGCGGCCGGGCGGCGCCTGCCGCGGAAGGGCCAGAGCATGGAAGGGGACTCCAGAGGGTGCGGGCGGGGTCAGTCGTCTTCGGCCAACTGACGGTGGATCCGGCCGAGTTCGTCGATGACCCGGCGGCGGACGGGGTGTTCGAGGTCGAGGATCGACTCGAAGGACCAGTGGAGGTAGTACGCCACGTAGGCGACCTCTTCCCAGAGGCGCCCGGTGGCGTACGTCAGCGTTCCCCCGGGGCATCACCGGCCACGTCGACCGTGAAGTCGTGGCCGCAGGAGGGGCAGGAGACATCGGCCTCGGTGTGCCCCTCCTGGTTGATCCGCCGGTAGAGGTCCTGGAGGAACGCCAGGTCCGAGGCGAAGAGGCCCTCGATGACGTAGCCGCCCACCTCGGGCAGCGAGCCCAGGGAGACCACCGTGCGCTCCAGCAGCAGCACGGTCAGGTAGGCGGGGTTGGAACGGACCCGGTGGTCGGACTGCGGGGCGATCTCGTCACGCGCGGTGGCGAGCCGCATGACACCCGAACGGTGCACCTGGCCGCTGCCGTCGACGTAACCGCGCGGGAGCGTGAACGGGTACTCGGAGCACAGACCCTCCACCTGCCCGCCGGGCTGCACGGGGGCCGTCACGGCGCCACCCGCTGGATGTGCTCGCAGACGATGGTCACCGTCTCCATCAGGACCTCGCTCGCACCGGCCTTGAGCGCACCGATCTCCAGCTTGGCGGGCCAGGCGTGCGACAGGTAGTAGCGGGCCACCGGCTTGCCGTCGAAGCTGTACATCACCAGCGAGCAGCTCTTGCGGGCGCCGACGATGTTCCCGGCGAGCACCGTCTGGTGCCAGGCCCACAGCTCCATGCCGGAGGTCTTGCCCCGCTTGAGCACCACCGTGGGCGGCTTCGCCTTGCCCGGCAGCTTCTTGAAGATGACCTCCTTGTCGGAGGACGCCAGGTAGTCGACCGGCTCCACCTCGGTGGTGATGCCGGACAGTTCGGAGAACGAGGCGATCTCGTAGCCGTCGATGGTGATCGAGAACCGTGCTGCGGTCAGCGCGTCCTGGGCCTGCTGGGGGCCGAGTCCGGACACGGAGAGCTCCTTTCAGTGGGTGGGCCACCCGCGGGCGGCGGAAACGGGACAGGGGGAGGGGGAGTCGGACGGGGCTACTCGTCGAGCGAGGAGCCGTCCGCGAACTGCGAGATCCGGAAGACCACGAACTCGGCCGGCTTGACCGCGGAGACACCGACCTCCACGGTCAGGACCCCCTGGTCACGGCTGTCCGACGGGTTGTTCTCCTCGTCGCACTTGACGTAGAAGGCACTGTCCGCGGTCGTCCCGTAGAGCGCGCCGTCGCGCCACACCCCGCGCAGGAACATGGTGATGGTCCGCTTGACCGAGTCCCACAGCTTCGGGTCGTTCGGCTCGAAGACCACCCAACTGGTGCCCTGGAGGATCGACTTCTCGATGAAGTTGAACAGCCGCCGGACGTTCAGGTAGCGCCACTCCGGGTCGCTGCTGAGCGTGCGGGCGCCCCAGATCCGGATGCCCTGGCCGGGGAAGGCCCGGATGCAGTTGACGCCCAGCGGGTTCAGCCGGTCGTGCTCGCCGCGGGTCAGCGCGAGCTCGAGCGAGAGCGCGCCGCGCACCACCTCGTTCGCCGGCGCCTTGTGGACGCCCCGGGTGTCGTCGCTACGGGCCCAGACGCCCGCGACGTGACCGCCCGGCGGCAGCAGGGCGGGCTTCCCGGAGACCGGGTCCAGCACGTTCAGCCACGGCCAGTACAGCGCGGCGTACTTGGAGTCGTAGCCGGCGGTGTCCACCCGCCAGTCGCGCACCTGCTGGGCGTTCAGGCCCTGCGGCGCGTCGAGCACCGCGACCCGGTCGCCCATCAGCTCGCAGTGCGCCATCATCGCCAGCTGCACGGCCTTGACACCGTCCTGGTCCAGCAGACCCCGGCGGTGGCAGGACATCAGGTCCGGGACGACCAGCATGGTGATCTCGTCCACGGCCTCCAGACCGGCGATGCCGGTGCGGGTCGCCGCGGAGCCGATGAACACCTCGGGGTTGACCTGCTCCGGGGAACCGGAACCCGTCCCGCCGATGAGGCGGACCTCACCCGCCGCCGGCACCGCCGCCGGGTCCACCCGCTCGGCCGCGACCAGCCGCGACTCGCGGCGCAGCACGTCGGCGACCTGCCGCGGACCGTCCACGACGGTCAGCCCGTCGTGCGCCTCCACCGGGCGGCCGCTGCGCTTGACCACCAGCCGGAAGGCGCCCTCGGAGAGCTCGGAGCACTCCACGCTCAGCGCGTTGCCCTCCTGCCCTGCCGCCAGCGCGCGCACGGTCAGCGCCGGGCGCCGGCCCGGGCCGACCGGCGGCACCTGGGCGCTCGCCGCCCGGGCCGGCTCGTCCGGCTGGAGGTCGGGCAGCCGGACCACGTAGGCGGCGCCGCCGCCGTTGAGGAAGTAGCCGTACACGCTGTGCGCGAGGTACGAGCCGTCGACGAACTCGCCGAAGGTCTGCGAGAACTGCGTCCAGTTGGTGACCAGGGTCGGCTCGTTGACCGGCCCCTGCGCGGCGAACCCCACGAAGGCGCAGACCGCCGTCCCGACGCCCTCGATGGGCTTGGAGCCGGACGAGACCTCTTCGACGTAGACGCCGGGTGACAGATAGCTGGGCATGGGACCTCCGGGGACGGCTGGGGCGGGCACTGTCGCTGTCCTGCGATCGTGCCGCGGCCGGGGTGCGGGCTGCACCGGCGATCGGGCGGCCCACCGGATCCCCCCGGCGGCCTCCCCGGGCAGCCCCCGCGCCTGCCCGAACGGACGGCGGACGGGGCCCGGCAGGCCGTCCGCGCGGCCCCCCGCCGGAGCACGGGGCCGGGCAGGCTGGCCCGCATGCTCGCCGACGCCTCCGCCTCCCTGGCCGCACTGCTCCGCACCGCCCCGCCGGGGCCGCCGGCGGTCACCGCCGAGCCACCGGGCACCCCCGGCCCCGACCGGTCCGGGCACGAGGAGGGCCTCGGCCTGCTGCCCTTCCACACCGCGGAGGAACCGCACGGCCGCTCCGCGGAGTGGAGCGACGTACGCGGCCCCGACGGCAGGGTGGTGGCCCGCCGCCCGCCGGTGCGCCGCTACCGCGTGCACTTCCTGCTCTGGGCGTGGGCACCCACCGCGCAGGGCCGGCTCACCCTGCTGTCGGCGGCGATGACCGCGCTGGCCGCCACCGAGACCCTCCCCGCCGGACTGTGCGCGGGATCGCTCGCCGGCCTCGGCACGCCGGTGCGGCTGACCGTCGCCCCGGCCGACAGCGCACCCGGCCGCCTCGCCGAGGTCTGGGCCGCGCTGGGGCGGCCGGCGGAACCGGCCCTGGAGGTCGTCCTGGCCGCGGACCTCGTCCCGGCGGACGTACCCGTGGACGGCCCGCCGCTGCGGGTGGACCTGCGCACCGGGCCGTCCTGACGGCGCCGCCACCGGGCCGGCCGAGCGGCCGGCCCGCCCACCAGCCGACCCGACCGCAGGAGAACCCGTGTCCCACCCCCGCCGTCCCCGTGACGGATCCTTCCTTTCCTGCCTCAGGCGCTTCACCGGCGCCAGCGGCGTGGCCGGCATCGTGGTGGCCGCGCTGCTCGTGCCGCTGGTCGGCGGACTGGGGCTGGGAGCCAAGATCACGCTGGCCGAGGCCGACAGCCTGCCCCCGGCCCTGCTCAGCCCGCAGATGTCCCAGGCGTCCACCGTCTACGACGCCGACGGCGGCGTGATCGCCACCGTCTTCGACCGGGACCGCACCGTGGTGGCGAGCGACCGGATCAACCCGCTGATGAAGGCCGCCCTGGTCGACATCGAGGACAACCGCTTCTACCAGCACGGCGCCATCGACCCCAAGGGCATCCTCCGGGCGGCCGGTGAGAACCTGATCAAGGGCGGAGTCGCCGAGGGCGCCTCGACGCTCACCCAGCAGTACGTGAAGAACGTCTTCGTCGACCAGGCCGGCGACGACCAGAGCGCGGTGCGGGCGGCCCAGGCCCAGACGATCGCCCGCAAGCTCCTGGAGCTCAAGTACGCGACCAAGGTCGAGCAGACCCTGACCAAGGACCAGATCCTCACCAACTACCTCAACATCACCTTCTTCGGCGAACAGGCCTACGGGATCGAGTCCGCCGCCCAGCGCTACTTCAGCACCCACGCCGCCGACCTCACCCTCCCGCAGGCCGCCCTGCTGGCCGGACTCGTGCAGTCCCCCACCAGGTACGACCCGATCATCAACCCCGACAACGCCAAGGAACGCCGCGACACCGTCCTGGACAAGATGGCCCAGTACGGCACCGTCACCCAGGCCCAGGCCGACCAGGCGAAGAACACCCCCGTCCAGCTCGACGTGACCAAGCCCAAACAGGGCTGCATCACCGCCCAGGGCGGCGAGGGCTTCTTCTGCGACTACGTGCGCCACGAGGTCCTCAGCGACCCGTCCTTCGGCGCGAACAGCACCGACCGCGCCGCGCTGTGGAAGCGCGGCGGACTGCAGATCCACACCACCCTGGAACCCGACGCCCAGGCCGCCCTGCAGAAGTCGCTGGCCGGCCACGTCTACGCCAGTGACAAGGCCGCGGCCTCGATGACGGTGGTGCGGCCCGGGACCGGCGAGATCGTCGCGATGGGCCAGAGCCGCCCCTACGGGACCGGCAAGGACCAGACGCAGATCAACCTCAACGTGGACAAGGCGATGGGCGGCGGCCTCGGCTTCCAGCCCGGCTCGACGTTCAAACCCTTCGCCGCCGCGGCGGCCCTGGACAAGGGCATCCCGCCCTCCCGCTCCTACCCCTCGCCGTAC
The DNA here is from genome assembly GCF_044768035.1 of Kitasatospora sp. NPDC101176. NCBI lineage: Bacteria > Bacillati > Actinomycetota > Actinomycetes > Kitasatosporales > Streptomycetaceae > Kitasatospora > Kitasatospora sp. NPDC101176. The sequence continues at coordinate 50,195 of NZ_JBIWPA010000003.1, read as the reverse complement.
AGCATGACCTGGCCGGCCATGAAGGACTGCGCCGGCCACCGCTACCCCGCCTCCGGCCAGGTGCACAACGACAGCACCTCCCTGGTCGGCCCCTTCACGATGGCACCCGCCCTCGCCGAATCCGTCAACACCTACTTCGCCTCCCTGGAGGCCGACACCGGCCTGTGCCAGGTCGCGACGATGGCCGGCAAGCTCGGCCTGACGCACCGCGCCAACGGGGACAAGCTCAGCGTCGTCCCGTCGATGGTGCTCGGCGCCAACGAACAGAGCCCGGTCACGATGGCCGCCGCCTACGCGGCCTTCGCCGCCCACGGCACCTACTGCACGCCGACCGCGATCAGCTCGGTCACCACGGGCGACGGCAAGAAGCTCCAGCTCGCCACCAACCGGTGCACCCGAGCCATGAGCAGCCAGACCGCCGACACCATCTCCACCATGCTCAAGGGCGTCGTCGACGACGGCACCGGCAGCAAGGCCGGGCTCTCCGACCGCCCCAGCGCAGGCAAGACCGGCACCACCAACGACGACAAGCAGGTCTGGTTCGTCGGCTACACCCCGGAGCTGGTCGGCGCCGTGGCGATCAGCAACACCGACCAGCTGCGCACCCTGGACGGGCAGAGCATCGGTGGCAAGCGGGTGGGGATGGCCTCCGGCGGCGGCCTGGCCGGCCCGATCTGGCGCGACACCTTCACCGCCGCACTCAAGGGCACCCCGGTCACCCAGCTGCCCTCCGTGCAGCTGAACTGACGGAAGGCGCGACGGCGGCCGGACCCGGGGCCGCGTACTGTTCGGGCCCCGCACCACAAGTGGTGCGGGGCCCGAACAGTACGCGGACTCCTCGGTCAGTGGGACCGGCGGCTCCCCGGATGGCCGGTCAGGACGCGGCCGTTGTCCCAGGGCGCCCGTCCGGATCCCGTTCCTCCGGGCCGGTCGCTCGCCCGGGTGTGCACCAGCCCGCAGCAGTACTCGATGAACGGCCAGTACGCGGCCTCCCCGCGGTGCTCGTCCAGGGCATGCGCCCGCTTCGCCAGTTCCCCGGCGGTGTCGTCGTCGAGCCAGTCGTCCAGACCGCGCCGGATGTCCCGGATCCCGTAGGCGTCCCACCAGTCCGGATCCTCGAACACCAGCCGGCCGAGGTCCTTGCTGACCTCCCTGATGCGGTCGGTGAGGACCCGGGAACACTCCGGGCCGTCGACCCCGCAGGGGGGAGGGCTGAGGAACTCGGTCACCAGTCCGGCTGTCTCCTCGTCGATCGACACTGTCGGTTCCTTCCAGATCGTCAGCGCCGCCTGAGGGAGCGGCGCACCGTTGACATGCAGGTACAGGTCGTTGCCGAACCGGCGGCTGTGAACATCGTGGCCGTAACATCCGTGTCCCGGCGGCTGTTCGTCGATGTCTCGCCCCGAAGGCTCTCGTCGGGATCGAGCACGTCGGGGAGTCCGTGGACGGTTCGCTCGGCCGGTCACGCCCGGATCGCAATGGTGTCAGCATCAGGCGGCTCGCCAAGGAACGAAGAGGCCCGCGTTGCCGCAGAAAGGGAGCAACGCGGGCCAGCCGCCAAACCGATGGCGAGGAAGAGGGCGCCAGGGCCCCCTTCCTCGCTGATCCGTCAGATGTCTGCCGGAGGAATCGCCAAGGCGGGATCTCCGAAGCGAAGCATCATCAGGTGGCGGAAGTGGTGCCGGGAAATCTGGTGACCCCCTAGTCCTTCTCGTCCTCATCCCCCTTCAGGTTCTCGATCCGATTAATTGCGATGACGGCATTCCCCAGCTCGCGGAACGTGGATTCCGCTGCAGGTCCCATCGCCCTGCGCTCGACCCTCGCTACGGCGGCATCGCGGATCTTTGCGGCGGCCACATCGTGGACGTGCATCTGGGCTACCTCGGGTACGACACCATTGGCAAGGCCGACGGCTGCCTGAACCTTCCGGGCCTCCTCGGTGTAAGTCCGGCCGGCCTTGGATCCGTCGCGGTACTTGCCGCCGTAGTTCACGGAGGCATCCCCCCAAAGGAAGCCATGCTCGGTGAGGAAGGCTGCACTGTCTGACAGATTGTGCTCGAATGGCTTGTAGTGACCGCTCGACGGGTCAATCGAAACGATGTACTGGATGGTGGCGTGGCCTGATTCCGTCTTCACATATTTCTTGGAAATCTCACACATCCCGGCTCCCCGGACCGGCATGCCGTCGGCGCTGCTGCTGTGCCGAATCATGAATCTGACTTTAGGTGCCTTGTCGGCCGAGAAATCGGCCCACGTGAGTCCCTGGTTCGCAAAGGCTGCCAGGTTCGGATCCTGGGTCGACTGATCGGTGAACGCCGCCACCTGGTCGCTGAAAACGAAGAGGTTGTCGCTGCCGTCGAGCACCCAGCCGTAATATCCGTCGGCCAGTGCAATCCCGCCTACCGTGAGAACGTCTCCCTCTCGGACCACCTTGCGGCTCTCGATGGTGCCGCGATCGAAATAGACAACGGACTTCTTGTCGAATTCGATGTATGCTGGATCCATTTCCTTAAGGTCGCCGACGTGGTGAGCCGGCCCCGTGACCTTGGTGTCCCCAAGGGATGAGGAGCTATCCCCGACCTTCCCGGTGGCGGCTGGGATGTGCAGCTCCTCCAGGGCCTTGTCGGCGATACGCCTCCGGGTCCTCTCGAAAAGGCCTGCTTCTGACTCCTCGTCGGAGCTGTCGGCGGGCGGCCCATCGGAATCGATCTCGTCGGAGCTGTCGGCGGGCGACTCATCGGAATCTTTGACCTCGCCGGAGCCGGAGCCGGAGCCCTCGACCTCGCCGGAGCCGGAGCCCTCGACCTCGCCGGAGCCGGAGCCGGAGCCCTCGACCTCGCCGGAGCCAGGGCCGGAGCCCTCGACCTCGCCGGAGCCAGGGCCGGAGCCCTCGACCTCGCCGGGGCCGGAGCCGGAGCCGGCGCCGGAGCCCTCGACCTCGCCGGAGCCCTTGACCTCGCCGGAGACCCCGATGGAGACCTCGGCCTCGATCTCGAGATCATGTTCGTCGAGCCCGATACCGGCGACCTCGTCGTCATCGCTGTACGAGCCCGAACCGGCGTCTTCAGAGCCGAACGAATCGTCGGAGTCTGAACCGGCATCGTCGCTGTCGAGGGAGGAGCGTCGTCCCTCGGTGGTGTAGTCGTAGAAGTTGGAATCGGACGTTTCGAAGCCGTAGCCGTCGCTGTTCTCCGACGTCCCGTAGCCGTCCTCGGTGCTTTGGAGGAAGTCGCCTTCCATCTCGCGGACATATTCATGGGTCCATGAATTCCATAGGTTCATGAATGCCGTGACATCCCTGCCGAGCTCCTGCTGTGCCAGGTACCCGAGGTTGTTCAGCGAGTTGGTCCACTCCTCGTGGGAGATATTCTGAATCCGATCCTCGATCCAGGCTGCGAGGCCGTCCCATGTGACAGCGGCTTCAATCAGCGTGTTCTGGCTATCGATTTCGTCGAGGATGAGAGCCTTGATCTCATCGGACCTGAAGGCATGGTCGAGGGTGTCCCATTTGAAGTCATCCTGGTAATCGAACACTCGTAGTCTCCCTGTGTGGAAATTTCACCATGAACGTGTCCGGGTGGATCGATCGATTCCCATTGGTCTGGCCCTGGGCAGGGCTTGGGGGAGTTTCCGGATCGAGCCCCGATCTTTCTCGCGTGCTTGAACTCTAGGGCGTGGGTGGAATGCGGAGTGTGCCTCAAGAGGCATATGGGCGGGCCGGCATCCCCGTTTAGCGGGGAAGCCCGGTGGGTCGTTCGGGCCGCCCCGGGTCCGCAGCTCGACGGGCGTGGTCTCGAAAGAGGGCGGCGATTCCGCCGTTGCATCCACCGATCGGACCAGGTCGTCCACGGACGGAAGGCGGCAGTGTGGGTTGATCACCGAGTCCCGTCCCGCGGAGTCGGTCCCGCAGACGGGGAGGGCGGATGGATCTCGACAGCAGGACGTTCCTGGTGGCGCTCGCCGCCCTCGTGCTCGCCGCGGTCTCGGCGGCCGCGGTGCACTGGCCGCGCCTGGGCGGCAGGACACCGGCGCACGCCCTGGGACGCGTCCTGGTCCTGGCGCTGTGCCAGCTTTTGGCGGTGGCCCTGGTGCTGGTCAGCGTCAACGACCGCTACGGCATCTACACCTCCTGGCGTGACCTGTTCGGCAAGGGCTCCTCGTCGCAGCCGACGTTCCAGCCGGGGGACCCCCGGCGCTACGGGAACGGCTCGCTGGCCCTGGAGCCGGCCGCCAACGGCTGGCAGCAGGCCACCCTCAACGGGGTGCACTCCGGTCTGTCGGGGGCGGTCTACGTCTGGCTGCCGCCCCAGTACACCCAGCCGCAGTACGCCAAGTACCGCTTCCCCGTGCTGGAGTTGCTGCACGGGGTGCCGGGGGCGCCGGAGAACTGGACGAACGGGTTCAACGCGGCCGGCGCGCTCGCCGCCGACGTGGCCGCAGGTCGGGCCCAGCCGTTTGTGCTGGTCGCGCCGGCCATCACGTTCAACGGCCAGGACACCATGTGCAGCGACGCACCGGGCGGCCCGAAGATCGACACCTGGCTCACCCTGGACGTGCGCACCGCCGTCCAGTCCACGCTTCGGGTCTCCCCCTCGGCCGACGGCTGGGGCCTGCTCGGCATCTCCACCGGCGGACTGTGCGCCAGCAAGCTCGCCCTCCAGCACGCCGGCGAGTACCGCGCGGCAGCCAGCCTGGCGGGCGACGCGGCCAACACCTCCACGCTGCTCGACCATCAGCAGCGCGACGCCAACAGCCCCCTGTGGCTGCTCGCCAACCGGCCCGCGCCCAACGTGGACCTGCTGCTCGCCGCCTCCCGCGAGGACGCCACCACCGCCGCCGACGCCGAGGCCCTGGCCGCCGCGGTGAGCCCCCCGACCACCGCCACCCTGATGATCCAGCCGACGGGCGGCCACAACCCCGGCGTGTGGAACGGCATGCTCCCCGGCGTCTTCACCTGGCTCAGCCGCGTCCTGACGGCCTGAGCCGGCATGCCGAGCCCGCGGGGAGCCATGCTCCTCGCGGGCTGCCGTGCTGCGCGCCCTCCGTGCGTCCGGGGCCGGGCGGAGGCGGGCCTACAGGTCGTTGATGGCCTGGGGGTCGATGCGGATGACGTGGGCGGGTCCGGCGGCGTCGAAGGCCTGGTAGCTGCGGCGGTAGTGGGCGACGTTGTGCGCGTCCACGAAGGGTTCGGCGTCGGCGGTGGCGGCCTGGGCGATCAGGCCGGTGTGCAGCTGGTTGGTGCCCGTGGTGTTGAAGGTGACGACCAGGTCGCCGGGTTGGGCCCGGGAGGGCTGGTTGCCGAGGTCGCTGCCGATGCCGAGGTCCATCAGGTAGTCGTAGAGGTTGCGCTCGCCGCTGACGGTGGAGATCAGCAGGAGGTCGTACTGCTTGCCGTTGGGGGCCCGGTAGTGGGCGTAGGCGTCCTGCGGGTCGCCTGCCGTCAGGCCCGGTACCAGGCCGGCGTCGGCGAGTGCCCGGGCGTCGAACTCGGCGCACTGGAAGTCCGGTTGGAAGGTGCCGTTGCCGACCTTCGGCGAGTCGGTCTGCCAGGTCGACCAGTTCCAGTGGGTGTCCGCGTACCGGACCGCGATGTCCCGCCAGTCGGCCGGTACCCGTGGCTGCACGGCGGGGGCTGTGGCCTGCGCCGGGGCGGGTGTGACGGCGGGAGCGGGGGACGAAGCCCGGGTGGCGGAGGCCGTGGCCTTGGCCGGGGCGGGTGCGGTGTCGGCCCCGAGGGCGAGGACGCCTGCGACGGCGAGGACGGCGCCGCCGGCGGCGAGCGTGGTGCCCAGGCCCACGGCGGCGGTGTGCAGGGGGGAATTCGACGGGAATCGCATGACGCACTTCCGGATCTGCGGGTGATCGGTCTGCCGCCGGGCGGCATCCTGCAAGGCTGACCCGCCCGGCGGGGCGGGGAGGTCAGCCGATCGGGTGACCTGGTGGGTGGTGGCCGCACGGCGTCCGGTATCGAAGGGCCGTGCAGCGGGGAGTCAGAGTCGGGTCAGCCGCGCGATGAGGGACGGTGCGCAGAAGTCGCGCTGCAGGGCGACCGGGACGGTCACGGCGCCCGGCCCCCGTCCGACCGTCACCGTGCCGACGACGGTTCCCGCCTTCGCCGTGTGCGGCAGGGGCGTGGTGCCGGCGAGGCTGATGTCCAGGTGCTGGCCGGGCAGGGTGGTCACGGGGGCGTCCCCGGTGGCGACGACCGGTGTCCGGTCGCCCAGTTCGTCGTCGAGGTAGCCGACGATCTCGCCCTTCCTGACCGCGACGCTCCGGGTCAGGGCGTCCCCGACGGCGGTGATGACCTTCTTGCTGTTGGCCAGGACGAGGGCGAGGCTGTCGGCGCCGTTGGGGTCGCTGCCCTGGGCGTGCTGGTCCAGCATGGTGCCGAGGACGAGCTGGTCCGTCCCGGCGACCGTCCGGTCGGCCGCCCAGCTGAGGGCCCCGCCCGCCGCGCTGGTCGAGCCGGTCTTGATGCCCTGGACGCCGAGCCCGGCCACGAGCAGGCGGTTGCTGTTGACGATCCGCTGGGGAAGGCCGGGGATGGCGGCGTCGGGCGTGGCGACGACCTGGCGGAATGCGGCGGACTGCATGACCGCCTGGGCGAGTTTCAGCTGGTCCACCGCGGTGCTGACCGTGCCCGGGTCGAGGCCGCTCGGATCGGTGTAGGTGGTGTCGGCCATTCCGAGGCTCCGTGCGGCGTCGTTCATCTTCCGGACGAAGGCCGTCTCGGAGTCGGAGCCGGTGTCCCACCGTGCCAGGAGCCGGGCGATGTTGTTGCCGGAGGGGATCATCAGCATCCTGAGCATGTCCTGCTCACCGAACTGCTGCCCTGCCGTGAGCCCGGTGATACGGGACTCGTCCGGGCGGGTGCCGTCCTGGACGGCCTTCGCGTCGACGCCGATCTGCGGGCCGGTGTCGGACAGGTCCTTGAGCGGGTGGTCCTGCAGGATGACGTAGGCCGTCATGACCTTGGCGACGCTGGCGATGGGCACGGTCCGCTGCTCGCCGAAGGTGCTGACCACGCCGGATCCGGCGACGGTGACGGCGGCCTGCCCGCGGTCCGGCCACGGCGGGGTGAAGGCGGTGCCGGGAACGGTGAACGACGCCGCCGCGCGGCCGGTCACCAGGGCGGGGTGCGGGAGTGGCCGGGCCGCTTGGACGCCCCCGAGGGCGGTCGTCAGGACCGCGGCCGCCACCCACCAGGCCGTCGCCCCGGGCCGGCGCCACAGGCGCGGCTTCCGGGGCTCCTCGGCCGGTGGCCGTGCCGGGACATCGTCCCTCGGGGCGGTCGGCGTGGTCGCGAGGTCGGTGTCGGGAGGGCCGTCGGCCATCGGTCCGTGCTCCTTCGGGTGGTCCGGTGTGCACATCGCCACGGTGCTGACGAGGAGTCAGTAGGCCTTTCGGCGACCGCCGCGGCCGGAGGTCAGGAGGGTGGCCTGGGCCCGGACGTTCTGGCGCCGGCGAGGGCTGGTGCCCGGTGCCGAGCGCCGGGCCCGGTCGGTCTCGGACTCGCCGCCCCAGACGCCCCATTCGGCGTGGGTGCGCGCGTACATCAGGCAGTCCGAGCGCACCGGGCAGGCCGAGCAGACTTCCACGGCCCGCTTGGCGCCGCCCGGTTTGTCGGGGCCCTCGCCGAAGAACACCTCGTCCGGGTCGATGGTGGGGTCGGCGCAGGGCAGCAGGCCCCACCGCTCGGTCGGGGGAACGAAGTTCGGAGTCGTGCACTGCGTCATGGGCTGATCCGGGAACGTGTCGGTCTGGATGGTGCGGAGGCGGCGCTGACGGTGTTGCGGTCGCGGCTCCGGCCTCCAGTGTCGTCAGCCGGGCGGGCCGGTGGGTCCTCCGTCCGGTCGTCCTCGGGGCCCGGAGGCCGGGCCGGGCCGGGGGAGGCCCGCTTCCTCCGATCGGGGGAGCCCGGCTGCCCCGGCCGGATCGGCCCGCTGAAGGAGGCGGTGGTGGCGGCGCGGTGGCCACAGTAGGAGACGGCCGTCGTGCGTGTGGGCGCGGCGGCCACCGGCCGGTGACGGCCGGGCCCGTCGACATCTGGAGGTCGCGTGAACCAGCTCAAGCCAGCCGAGGGCGAGTTGGACCGGTTGACCGCGGAGTTCACCGAGCGGACGGCCGGGGTGGAACGGGCGGTGGTCATCTCGTCCGCGGGGCTGGCGCTCGCCTCGGACCGGACGCTCTCCCGGGACGGCGTCGACCGGCTGGCGGCGGCGGTGAGCGGCCTCGCCTCGCTGGCCGGTGCGGCGGCACGGATCTTCGAGGGCGGCAGGCCCGGGCAGACCGTGGTGGAGATGGAACGGGGTTTCCTGTTCCTCGCGCCGATGGACCGCGGTGCGACGCTGGCGGTGACCACCGGTCGCGGGGCCGACCTCGGCCTGGTCGGCTACGAGCTCGCCGTCCTCGCCGACCGGATCTCGGCGCCGCTGGTCGAGTCGCTCAAGGCCAAAGCCCGGGAGCGGATCTGAGCCGGCCCCGCGGCACGGCCCCTACCGTCCTGACCCGCTTGTGGGGGGCCGTGAAGCCGCGGTGGCGTGTGGCGGCCGGGTTGGTCTGCCTGGCGCTGGGGGCGGTCACCTGCTGGTGGGCCGCCTCGCACGGGATCGCTGCCCCCGTGTCCCCGGGCGTGTTGAACCGGGGCCTGCGGTGAGGGCCGCAACCACTCGCCGAAGGCCGGAACCAGTCGCTGAGGGCCGCAGCCACCCGATGAAGGCCGTAACCAGTCGCTGAAGGCCGGAGGCCGCCGGGTCGAGGCCGGAACCACCCGATGAGGACAGCAGCCGCCCGGGACCGCGTGGCCCCGGGCGGCTGCGCGTGCGCCGCCGCCGTCACGGCCGTCAGCCGCCGGACTGTCCCCGCTCGAGCGCCCGACGGTGCCCCGCCGTGAGCATGCCGGGGGGAGAGGGCGCGGAGGCCGCCCCGGCGGACTCGTCCAGCCCCGGCGGGCAGAGGCCGAAGGCGATCCACTCCGCGACCAGGGCGCTGTACATCGGCGTCGGGTCGCCGCGCCGGCCGGACGTGCCCGCCGACACGACGGGCTCACCGGCTCCGTGGGGGAACAGCGCCTCCAGGCCGGTCCTGCCGTGCGGCCCCGGTGTGCCGGAGCCGGTCTCCAGGGGGAAGCTCTCCACAGCGGTTCCTCTCCACGTGACCGCACCGGCGGACCCGTGCGGTCGGCGCCGGGCGTGTGCGGCCTGACGGTCAGGTCACCAGTCCAGCCCAGGCGCGGCCGGTGCGGCAGCGCCGACCGGGCAGCGCGGCGGGCAGTCTTGCGGCCCGCCGCAGCCGACGAGCCGCCCCGTCACTGGCAGCGCATCAGCAGGGCGTGCTCCACCAGGCCGATCAGCGCGGAGACCACCTCGTCGCGGTGCCGGGCGTCCGCCGTCACCACCGGCACCTCCGGGCCGAGCCCCAGGGCCCCGCGGACCTCCTCGGGGCTGTGGGCGCTGTGCCCGTCGAAGGGGTTGAGGGCCACCACGAAGGGCAGCCCCTTGTCCTCGAAGTAGTCGACGGCGGGGAAGCAGTCGGGCAGCCGACGGGTGTCGACCAGCACGACGGCGCCGACCGCCCCGCAGGAGAGGTCGTCCCACAGGAACCAGAAGCGGTCCTGCCCGGGCGTGCCGAACAGGTACAGGACCAGTTCCTCGTCCAGGCCTACCCGGCCGAAGTCCATCGCCACCGTGGTGGAGGTCTTCCCTGACACCCGGCTGGTGTCGTCGATCCCGAGGGAGGCGTCGGTCATCCGGGCCTCCGTGCGCAGCGGTGCGATCTCGGAGACGGTGCCGATGGCGGTGGTCTTGCCCACGCCGAAGCCGCCCGCGATGATGATCTTGGCGGAGCTGGTGGGCCGGGCCGCTAGGACGGCGGCCGGGTCAGAGGTTGCGGAGTCCACCGAGAACCCTTTCCAGGAGCAGTGTGTCGGGCTGGCCGGTCGTCGAGGCGACGGTCTGTTCGATGACCACCAGGCCCGCGCCGGCGAGGTCGGCCACCAGGATCCGGGCCACGCCCAGGGGAACGGACAGGAGTGCCGCGATCTCGGCGACCGAACGGGGCTCGCGGCACAGCCTCTGGATGGCGTGGTGTTCCGGGCCGAGCGCGTCCCGCTGCGCCCGCTGTGCCCGGTGGGTGCCGCGGGGCGGCTCGTCCGCCCCGGCGGTGGTCGACACCAGCGCCTCCAGCGCGAGGTGGAGGTCCGGTCGGGTCCGGCCGCGGGTGAGGGCGTACGGGCGGGGCCCGAGCGGGAGGTCCTCGTGGTGGCCGGGTGGGCCGGTGCGGGGGGAGTCGGGCATGCGTGTTCCTAGCTCGCGGGGGGCGGGGCCGCCGGGCCGCCGCACCGGTGGGTGCGGCGCCCCGGCGTGGTCATCGGGCGAGGGGTCCGGTGGCCTGGTGGGCCCCCGCTCCCGTCGTCCGTGGTGCCGGGGCCAGTGCCGCGCCGGCCCGGCGGGCCAGCCGGGCACTCTGGTAGCCGAGCAGCGCGAGGTCGCAGTCGTCCGTGGCGAGGACGGCGAGCAGGGCGCCGTGCGTCAGCGCGGAGACCAGCAGGCAGCCGCCGCCGAGGTCGACCAGGGTGCGGTCGGCCCGGCCGCCTTCGACGACCTGGGCACAGCCGTCGGCGAGCGAGGCGACGCCGCAGGTGATCGCCGCGAGCCGGGTGTCGCCCTCCGCGGCGGCGTCGCCGCCGCAGGCGAGCAGTACCCCGTCGCTGGACACCACGGCGGCCCCCAGGACCTCCGGGTTCTCGTCGGCGAACTGGACGATCAGCCAGTCGAGGTCGGTGCCGGCGGTCGACGGGTCAGTCATCCCGGCCGTCCTCGTCCGCGGCGCGGGCGGTGCCGTGCTGGAAGCCGTTCAGCCGGGAGCGGATCTGCTCGGGGGCGCGGAGCGACGACGCGCTGTCGCCGGGCTCCACCGTCCCGGGGAGCAGGTGGGCCCGCGGGACGCGGCGCGGCAGTGCGCCCGCTTCCTCCCCGTCGCCCGCGGCGGGGGCCGTCGGCAGGGGCCGTGCCTGCTCCGGGGCGGTGGCCCGGTTGCGCGGCGGGCGCCGCTCCAGCGCCGGCTTGCCGTTCTCCGGTGCCGGTGCCGGTGCCGGTGCCAGCGCCGGGGCCTGGACCGGGGCCGGTGCGACGTGGACCTCCGGGACGCGGTCGACGGCAGCCGCCGTGAGGCCGGTGGGCGGCTCGGCGCCGGTTCCCGCCGGGCTCGTGAGCGGGCCCGGGGGCGGTCCCGCCGGGACGCCGGCGCCGGTGGGCGCGTCGCTGTCGTGGGGGCCGGCGGGCGCCTCGGCGGGCCCGTCGGCACCGCCCGTCTGGGGCCGGGGGATCGCGGCGTGGCGCGGTCCCCGTTCGGCCGTGGCGGCGCCGGGCCGCTGCGGGGTGACCTCGGGAAGCACGCTCCGCAGTGCGGGTTCGAGTGCGGTCTCGTGCCCGGTGCCGGCGGTGACCCGGCCGGTCTCCAGCAGGGCGGCGGGCAGGGCGACGACGGTCGAGGTGCCGGGTGCGGCGGCGCGCAGCAGCACTTCGATGCCGTGACGGTGCGCCAGCGTGCCGACCACGTAGAGGCCCAGGCTCTCCGAGAGCTGCACGTCCAGGGAGGGTCCGCTGATCAGGTTGGCGTTGGCCTGGGTGAGCTGGGCCGGGCTCATGCCGATGCCCCGGTCGCAGATCTCCAGCATCAGTCGGCCGTCGGGCAGCAGCTGGCCGTCGACGGTGACCTCGGTCTGCGGGCTGGAGAAGGCGACGGCGTTCTCCAGCAGTTCGGCCAGCAGGTGCACCACGTCGCGCACGGCGCCGCCGGTGATGCGGACGTCGGGCAGCCGGTGCGTGGTGATCCGCTCGTACTGCTCGACCTCGGAGATCGCCGCCCGCACGGTGTCCAGCAGGGCCAGCGGCGCGGCGCCCCGGGACGCGGGGTCGGCGCCCGCGAGCACCAGCAGATTCTCGCTGTTGCGGCGCATCCGGGTCGCCAGGTGGTCGAGCTGGAAGAGGCGGCCCAGCTGGCGCGGGTCGACCTCGTCCTGCTCCAGGGTGGCGATCACCTTCAGCTGGCGCTGCACCAGGGCCTGGTTGCGGTGGGAGAGGTTGCGGAAGATGGCGTTGACGTTCTCGCGCAGCCTGACCTGGGCGCCGGCGAGCTCGACCGCCTCGTGGTGCAGCCGGTCGACCGCGCGGCCGACCGCGCCGATCTCGTCCCGGGTGCCGGAGGACACCGCGGTGACCTGCGGGAGGCCGTCCCGGCCGCCGTCGGCGGTCAGTGCCTGCACCTCCTCGGGCAGGCGCACCTCGGCGACCTCCACGGCGCGGGTCTGCAGGTCGCGCAGCCCCCGCACGATGGAGCGGGAGACCAGGAAGGCCAGGGCGAGCGCGCCGATCAGCAGCAGCCCCGCCACCAGGGCGTCCGAGAGCGCCTGGCGGTCGGCGTCGTGCCGGCTCTGGGCGGTCTGGGCGACGAGGCGCTGGCCGACCTTGTCCTCCAGGGCGTTGAGCCCGTTGAGCTTGGCGGTGAAGCCGTCGTACCAGCCGGAGGGCAGGGCGTCGTCCGGCAGGGTGTCGTGGGGCGCCCCGATCGTCTTGCTCATCGCCTGGTTGGCCAGCTGGGCGGAGGGCTGCGCGAGCAGCTGCTGGAAGGCGGCGACGTCGGCGGCGTTGGCGTTGAGCCGGAACTCCTGCTGCGTCATGTCCTGGATCCGGGCGGAGGACAGCAGGGCGGAGCGCTGTTCGATGGTCAGCTTGCCGCTGTCCGACGCGTTGGCGATCAGCGCGCGCTCGCTCCACACCATGGCCGTGTGCAGCGCCAGGGTGTACATCGCCCAGCCCTGGCCGTTGGTCTGGTTCTGGTCGCCGCTCAGCTCGTTGGTGATGCCGAGGATCGGCATGATCGCCCGGGTGTAGTCCGAGCTCAGCTGGGAGGGGCTGGTGGAGCCGACCTGCTGGCGCACCTGGGGCAGGGTGGCCAGTGCGGCGTTGACCGCGTCCAGGTGCTGGCCGAGCCGGTCGGACTGCGGCATGGCCTTGGCCTGGGCCTGGAAGGCCGCCGCCGCGCCCGAGGTCCGCTCCTCCTGGCTCTGCAGGGCGCCGTTGCCGCCGGCGGCCTGGGCCCGCGGGTCGATCAGCAGGTCCCGTTCGTGCTGCAGGTTGTTGATGAGCTGGATGCCGGACTGGCTGAGCTGGGCGATGCGGTGGAGGTGGTCGTACTGGTCGGCCCGGTCGAGGGCGTCGCCCACCCGTAGGCCGGCCAGCGCGGTGGCCGCGATCAGCGGGATGGCGAGGACGGCGGCCATCCGGTTGCGGACCCGCAGGTTGCCCAGCATCCTCGGGCCGGACCGCGGGCGCGGTGGTGTGCCGCCCGCCTGGGAGGAGCTCCCCAGGTCCGGCCCGGCGGGGTCGGCGGGGCGGTCGGGGGAACGGCCGAGGGCGTGGTGCGGGCTCGGGCGGGACAGTCGGAACACAACAACTCCGAGGTGGTGCGGATGAGGTGACGGGCGGCGCGGTGGCCGGCCACGGGTTTCGGAGGGTCAGGCGGCTTGTGGGGGCAGAGCGAGCCGGGCCCAGTAGGAGACCCCGGTCCCGGAGTCGCGCCGCCCCCAGTCCCGGGCGTACACGCGGACCAGGCCCAGGCCCTCGCCCGCCGACCGGTCGGCGGGCGTCGTCCCCGCCATGACCGGGACGGACCGGGCCGGCCCGTCCGAGGAGACCATCACGAGGACCCCGCGCTCGCGGCCCTCCCGCTCTCCGGCCGGCGACGCGTCCTCCCGGGACAGGTACACCTCGCAGGCGCCCGCCCCTTCGCGCAGGCACTGGCAGGTGAGCTCGATCACCGCCAGGGCGATGATCTCCAGATCGACGGGGTCGGCCGGCCAGTCGGCCAGGACCCGGCGCAGCGCGATGCGCAGGTCCCGCAGTGCCGAGGGGTCGTCGGGCAGTCGCCAGCCCACCCGTCGGCCGTCCTGCGTGTGGACGATGGTGTCGGCGAGGACGGGGCCGGGCGGTGGGGGGATCTGGGCCTGGGACAACGCGATCGCCCTTCCTGCTGGGTGGTGGCGGTCGAGCGGCCGGCTGGCCGCACGGGCGGCCCGCACCCCGCGGATGCGGTGCCCGGACGGCCGGTGCACCGTTCCCGCGCGCTCGGCGAACCGCCTCCCCGGCGGCCCTGTCCGCCAGTCTGCTCGGCTCCGCCGTCCCCCCGGCTGGCCCGATGGGCTGATCCCCGGGCGGATCCGCGGCCGCCTCCGATCGGGGGAGCCGGGCACCCGCGCCCCGGCCGGATCCCGGTAGGGACGGGGCGTCCGAGGCACCTCCCGGCGGCCGGTTGGGCAAAGCAACCCGTCCGCTAACCAGCCATTAGGGCAGCGCCTCCCATACTGGAGATGCCTCTTCGGGAGATGCCCCGCCGACCGGTCGACCGCCGGTCCGGCGCTTCCCGTGGAGCCTCAGCCGCCGAGTGGCCCGTCGGGCCCCCACGGCCGGGCCCGGCCACCCGCCGGCCTGATCGGTCACCACCACCGCCACCTCAGGGAGTTTCAGATGTCCCACGTCATACCCGTCTACGTGCAGGCCTCCGATCCGATCTCCGAGGCGGGCCTGGCCGCGTCGATCCGTCAGCGCGCCGAGGTCCGGGTCGTCGGCCAGGACCTGGTGTGCGACGAGACCGTCGGCCTGCTCGCAGCCGAACGCATCGACGAACAGGCCCTGGCGCTGCTGCGCGCGATGAAGGGCCTCGGCATCGGCCAGGTGGTCATGGTCGCGGGAGACCTCGACGAGGAGGGGGTGGTCGCCGCGGCGGAGGCGGGCGTGGCCGGGCTGCTGCGCAGGGGCGAGGCGACCGCCGACCGCCTGGTGCAGGTCGTCAGTTCGGTGCGCAAGGGCGCCGGCGTGGTCCCGCCGGATCTGCTGGGCCGCCTCCTCAAGCAGGTCGCCAGCCTGCAGCACCACGTGCTCGCACCCCGGGGGATCGGCCTGTCGGGCCTGACCGAGCGCGAGACCGAGGTACTGCGGATGGTGGCCACCGGCATGGGCACCCAGGAGATCGCCCAGCAGCTCGCGTACTCCGAACGCACCGTCAAGAACACCCTGCACGACGTCACCAGCCGCTTCCACCTGCGCAACCGCTCGCACGCGGTGGCCTACGCGATCCGCGAGGGCTACATCTAGGCCGGCCGGCCACGCCCGCCCGCGGGGCTCAGAGCTCAGGGGCTCCGTAGTACATCGAGTACGGCGGGTCCAGGGCGAGTCCGAAGACCCGCACCTCGATGGTGGCGTCGCTCTCGTCCAGCGACACCCGGTAACCGCACCGGGTGATCGGGTTCCTGCGCGCCTCGTCGTGCCAGCCGAAGCCGCGGAAGGTCAGGTAGCCGGTCCGCACCTGGTTCTCCTCGACGCGGACGGTGGCTGTGCCGTTGAGCAGCTGGTTGCCGATCTCGTTGGTGAGCTCGACCTTGCACACCGTCGCCGGGGTGTTGGGTTTGCCCCGGAACGCGAACACCAACTGGTCGTTCGGGAAGGACAGCAGGCCCCGGCGCTCCTCCTGGGAGGTGATGTCGAAGGTGAAGTACTGGTCGTAGACGGCGCCGCTGGGCGCCTCGTAGATGAAGTCCATGCGGCAACTGTGGCCGGTGCCACGGTCGCCGCCCAGGGACGTCCGTCCCGCCCGAGGGGGCGTTCCCGCTGCCCGGACAGTGCTGCCCGTCGACGCGATCGGGCACCGTGACACAGGAGGAGTCAACGCCGTGGGAGTGATCGCCACGCTGGAACGGCCCGTCGTCGAGGTGGCGCCGGGGGAGAGCGCCGACTGCGAGGTCAGGCTCTACAACGACGGCACGGTGGTGGACACCTTCGTGCTGGACGTCCTGGGGGACGCCCGCGACTGGGTCACCGTCTCCCCGCAGGAGGTCAGCGCCTTCCCCGGCGACGTCGCGACCGCCAAACTCACCTTCGCGCCGCCGCGCAGCGCCGACGTCGCGGAGGGCGTGATCGGCTACGCGCTGCGGGCCATGTCGCAGGAGGACACCGAGCACTCGGCGATCGAGGAGGGCAGCGTCCGGGTCGGCGGCTTCCAGGAGGTGGAGACCGAACTGGTGCCGCGGACGATCCGCGGCAGCCGCGCGGCACGGGGCCGGATCGCCATCGACAACCTCGGCAACTCCCCGGTCCCGGTGCGCCTGTCGGGCACCGACGAGGACGGGCTGCTCCGCTTCCGCTTCAAGCCCTCGACCGTCACCGTCGACGGCGGCACCACCCGCATGGTGCCCTACCGGCTGCGTCCGAAGACCCGCTTCCTGCGCGGCCAGCCCCGCACGCACGTCTACCGGGTCGTCGTCACCGCCGCCGGGAAGCGGACCGAGACCACCGGCTCCCTGGTCCAACCCCCCATGCTGCCGCACTGGGCGCCCAAGGCCCTGCTGCTCGCGGCCGCGGCCGCCGTGGTAACCCTGGTCATCTCCCCGACCTTCTTCAAGCCCCAGGCCGACTCCCAGGTCACCAGCGCCCAGTCCTCCCAGACGCCGTCCCCCGGGACCTCGCCCGGCAGCGGGGCATCGGACGGAGCGACCCAGCCCCCGTCCGGTGACCAGGGCGCGACCACCAGCCCCTCCAACGGCACCGGCGGCTCACCCGGCACCACCCCCTCGCCCAGCGGCAGCGGCGCGCCGTCCCAGGGCACCACCAAACCCGCCACCGGCACCTCGCCGAGCACCTCGCCCGGCAACGGAACCGGCAGCGGCACCAACCAGGGAACGTCCGGCGACCAACCGGTCGAGACCCACCAGGCCGATCTGCGCCTCGGCGGCAAGGCCAAGCCGGCGAAGGCCGGCGTCTACACCCGCTTCGACCACACCGTCCCGGACGGGAACGTCCTGGAGATCAGCGACCTGGTGCTGGAGAACCCGGCGAACGACAGCGGCACGCTCCAACTGCTGCGCGGGGACCAGCTGCTGCGCTCCTTCGACCTGAAGGACCCGCAACGCGAGTGGCACTGGCTCAACCCCCGTCGTTTCGCCGCCGGCGAGAAGCTCGTGATCGCGATCAACTGCACCAACACCGGCGGCAAGGAGTGCACCACCGTCGCCGCCCTCTCCGGCCACTCCTACGGGCCGGGGCAGCAGTGAGCGCCGCCCCCGCCCCGCCGGCCACCCGCCGGACCCCGCCCCACCGCCACCCCCACCGCCGCACACCGAGGACACCGCCATGGCCCACGTACTGCTGATCGAGGACGACGAACCGATCAGGACGAGCCTGGCGGCGGCCCTGGCCCGCCTCGGCCACCGCGTCGACAGCGCCGACACCGCCGTCGCCGGGATCGGCCTGGCGGTCCAGCACCACGCGGACATCGTCGTCCTCGACCTCGGCCTGCCCGACCTCGACGGTCTGCAGGCACTGAAGATGCTGCGCGCCGCGACCACCGTCCCGGTGGTCATCGCCACCGCCCGCGACGACGAACACCAGATGGTCCGGGCCCTGAACCTCGGCGCCGACGACTACGTGATCAAGCCGTTCTCGGTCGAGCACCTCAACGCCCGGATCACCGCCGTGCTGCGTCGCACGGCCCCGGCACCGCCGTCGGTGCCCCTGCGCGTGGGCGGCCTGCGGATCGACCAGGGCGCCCACACCGTGTCCCTGGACGGCGCCGAACTCGTGCTCCGCCCCAAGGAGTTCAGCCTGCTGGCCTACCTCGCCGAGCATGCGGGGCGGGTGGTGGGCAAGGACGAGCTGCGCTCGGCGGTGTGGGACAACGCCTTCGGGGTCACCGACAAGACGGTGGACGTGCACCTGTCCTGGCTGCGACGCAGGCTCGGCGAGACGGCCGCGCAGCCCCGCTACCTGCACAGCGTCCGAGGGGTCGGCGTCAAGCTGGCAGCGCCCGCAGCGTGAGAGTACGGATCGCCCTGCTGGTCGCGGTCACCACCCTCGTCAGCACGGGACTGCTCGCGCTGCCGCTGGCGTGGTACGTGCGGCACACCTACCTGCAGGAGGCCAGCGCGGCCGCGTTCTCCCGGGCGCAGCGCCTCGCGGCGGTGATCGCCGAGCTGCCGGGGACCGGAGCCCAGCTGGAGGACGAGTTGCGCCGCCGGGTCAGCCCCGCCCTGGGCGACGTGGTCTTCCTCCCGGACGGCCGCTCCCTGGGCCGCCCGGTGACCGGTGATCCCGTGGTCGAACGGAACCTGGCCGAGGCGGTGGTCCCGGACCGGGCGCAGCTGGGCCAGGGCACGACCGACCACGTCTACCTGATCCCCGTGGACACGGCCGGCGGCGAACGGGTGGTCGTCGCCGCGACGATCGAGGACCACGCCCCCTGGGACGCGATCCGCCGGATCTGGATCGCGATCGGCGGCGCGCTGGTCCTCCTGCCGGCCACCGCGAGCCTGTTGGCGGACCGGATGGGGCGCGGACTGGTGGCGCCGGTGGAGCGGTTGTCGCACGCCGCCTCCTGCATGTCGGACGGTGACCTCTCGGTGCGCGTCGAGGTCGGCGGAGCCCCCGAACTGAAGCGGCTGGCGGAGTCGTTCAATGCCATGGCGGGCCAGATCCAGGCCCGCGTCGCGGCCGAGCGCGAGGCCGTGGCCGACATCTCCCACCGCCTGCGCACCCCGGTGACCGCCCTGATGCTGCAAGCCGAGTCGCTCAACGACCCGCTGGAGTCGGAGCGGCTGCTGGAGAGCACCAGACGCCTGCAGCGCGAGGTCAGCCACGTCATCGACCGGGCCCGCCGGCCGGTGACCGACCAGCACGGCGCCAGCTGCGACCTGGCCGAGGTGGCGCGTGAACAGGTCGCCTTCTGGGCCCCGCTGGCCGAGGACCAGGACCGCCGCTGCGACTTCGAGGTACACGGCCGCTGGCATCGCATCCGCGCCGCGGAGGAGGAGGTGGCGGCGGCCGTCGACGCGCTGCTGGGCAACGTCTTCACCCACACGCCGGACGGCACCGCCATGGCCGTCACCGTCGACGGCCGCCGCCACGGCCACGTGGTGCTGACCGTCACCGACCGGGGGCCCGGCATCGACCCCCGGCACCTGAACCGGGGCTTCAGCGGCACCGGCTCCAGCGGCCTGGGCCTCGACATCGTGGACCGGCTGGCCCGCAGCGCCGGGGGTTCGCTGCGCCTGGACCGCCCGCCCGGCGGTGGCGCCCGGGTCACCGTCACCTTCGGCTGCCGCTGACCGCGCCGACGGCCCCGGGCCGCCCGCGGTGGCGGGCGAAGCGTCAGGCCGGCGTTAGCGCCACGTTATCGTCCGGCCTGCCTAGCCTGCACAGGCGCCCGGACAACCGGGCCGCGGCCCCGGCACGTCGGCTCCTGCCGCCGGACCGCGCGACAACCCCTGCGGCAGGAGCCGGGGAGAGAGCGGCGACGGCCGCCGCGCAGCGCAGTCAGCAGCCCGCGAGGCGCTCGGCCGCCGGACCGCCCCCGGCGGCGTGGATCGGAGACACCATGATTCTCACCGGCAGCGGACGACACCGCCGGCCCGGCGCCCCCACCCGAGCGGCGAGCAAAGCGGCGGTCGCCGTCACGGCCACCGCCGGCATCGCCCTTCCCATCGCGGCCGCCACCAGCGCCCAGGCCGCGCCCGCGGTCCCGGACAGCGCGGCCCCGCAGTGGGACCAGCTGGCGAGTTGCGAGAGCGGCGGCAACTGGCACATCAACACCGGCAACGGCTACTACGGAGGCCTGCAGTTCGACAAGTCCACCTGGCTGAGCGTCCGCGGCACCTCCACGGCGCCCACGGCCGACAAGGCCACCCGTGAGGAGCAGATCGCGGCCGCGACGACCCTCTACAAGCACAACGGCGGATGGTCCGCCTGGCCGAGCTGCTCGGCCAAGCTGGGCCTCAAGGCCCTCGTGCCGCAGGCCAAGGCCTCGGACAAGCTACCCGAGCGCGCCGTCACGCCGGAGCCCAAGGCGGCCACCAAGCCGCCCGTGCGCGCCGTCACGCCGGACACCAAGGCCTCGGAGAAGACGCCCGCGCGCTCCGGCCACGGGAGCTACACCGTTCGGGAGGGCGACACCCTGTCCGGCATCGCCCTCGCCCACGGCACCACCTGGCAGGACCTGCACCACAAGAACGCCGGTTCCGTCGCCGACCCGAACGTGATCCGGGTCGGACAGACCATCACCCTGTAGCGGTGGAGCGCCGCGCCGTGCGCCGCCCGGGCACCCTGCCCTCGTCCACCCCCGGGGCAACCGATCGGGGGAGGGGCCCGCACCGGCGAGGCTCCTACGGTGGAGTGCAGACCGGGACGACCACACGGGGCCGGACCGGTCGCCCCGATGGAGACCGAACCGGCGGTGGGGCGCCGGGGGCGGCCTGCAGGAACGGCGCGACCCGGACGATCGCGCCGGTGGCCGCCATCGGTACCAGCGGCGCAAGGGTGGGCTGGGCCCCCTTCCCGTTCCGACGGGAAGGGGGCCCCGGCGTGTGCGGACGGGGACCTGCGGTGGTAGGGGTTCCAGGAAAGGGCGGGAGCACGTGACGGCACGGAGCCGAGCGGACCGGCGCCAGCACGCCGCCGGGCGCCGCCGTACGCGGCACACGCCTGCGGGCATCCAGCGCCCCCGGTATCTGCCGCTCCAGCTGCTGGCCCTGCTGCTCCTCGGCTGCGCCCTGTCGTTCCTGATCAGGACCACCCTCGTCGAGGCCTTCGTGATCCCGTCCGGGTCGATGGAGAACACCCTGCGCATCGGCGACCGGGTGCTCGTCGACAAGCTGTCCCCGTGGTTCGGGGCGCAGCCCCGGCGCGGCGAGGTGGTCGTCTTCCACGATCCGGGGCACTGGCTCGACGACGAGGAGTCGCCCGGATCGACCGGGGGGCCGCTGGGCTGGGCCCGCGAGGGCCTGGGGGCGCTGGGGGTGCTGCCGCAGGCGGGTCGCGGGGACCTGGTCAAGCGGGTGATCGCGGTCGGCGGCGACACCGTGCGGTGCGAGGCGGGCGCCCCGGTGACGGTCGACGGCGTGCCGCTGCGCGAGCCCTACCTCTACCCGGGTGCGACGCCCTGTGACGACTACCCGGTGGGGACGGTGACCGTGCCCCGGGGCGACCTCTGGGTGATGGGCGACCACCGGGACCTCTCCGCGGACTCCCGCTACCACCAGCGCGAACAGGAGGGCTCGGGCTTCGTGCCGGCCGACGACGTGGTGGGCCGGGTGATCGCGGTGGCCTGGCCGGTGGCGCACTGGCGGTGGCTGCCGGTGCCGGCGGCCTTCGCCGCGGTGCCCGACCTGCCGGGCAGCCCCGCCGGCCCGCCCGCACCGGTGCCGCTCGCCGTCGCCGTCCCGGTCTTCCTGACCGGTGGGACGGCGCTCCTCGCGTGGTGGCTGCGGCACCGGCGGCTCGCCGGGACCCGGGTCGGAGCAGCAGACTGAGACCGGGGCCGCGCCGGCCCCGGGACGAGGACGGGAAGTGTCTGACGTGGACCCCGAAGGAACGACAGCGGCACGGGCCCGAGCGGCCGGACACCCGGCCCCGGACGGCTACGACACGCCGGCCGGCTCCGGAGGCGGGGACGCGCCGTCACGGGGTGTCATGGCGGCGCTGCGGGCGACCTTCACGACCCCGCCGTCGTCCGTGGAGGACCCCGACAGCCGGGAGGCGGTGCGGCAGGTCCTGGAGATCCACCAGCTCCGGGCCCTGCACGTGCAGGCGGCCCTGCGTGCGGTGCTGGCCCTGGCCGCCGCCGTCCAGATGATGGTCTTCAAACCGCCGCGCCAGGCCGAGGAAGCCAGCTATGCGCTCATGTCCTGCTACGTGGTGTGGAGCCTCGTGGTGCTGTACGCGGTGTGGCAGCGTCCGGATCCCACCCGCAAGCTCGCGTGGGCGGTCCCGTTCATCGACCTGCCGGCCCTGGTGGGCATCCTGATCGTCTCCGGCAGCTACTCGGACCCGAACTGGGAGAGCCCGTTCGCCGCCGACGGGCTGATCCTGATCTGCGTGCTCGCCGCCTTCCAGCTGGAGCCCAGGATCACGGCGGTCACCGGGGTGCTCGCCACCGTCTCCTTCGGCCTGGCCTCCGGCATCGGGCACCTCCACGCCAGCCCGGACCTGCACTTCACCCTGGCGCGGACCGCGATCATCGCGCTGGTCAGCGTGGCGGCGGTGCTGCTCTCGCGGATCCAGAAGTCGAGGACGCAGACCATCGCCAACCTCGCCCAGCACCGCTCGTGGCTGCTGGCGCACACGATGTCCACCATCGAGGTCCAGCGCCGCTACCTGGCCGAGGCGCTGCACGACGGGCCGCTGCAGAGCGTGCTGGTCGCCCGGCAGGACATCGACGAAGCGGCCTGCGACCAACCGCACGAGGCGCTGGCGAGGGCCGACGAAGCGCTCCGGGACGCCTCGCGCAGCCTCCGCTCCTCGGTGACCAACCTGCACCCGGCCGTGCTGGAGCGCGCCGGCCTCGAGCAGGCCCTGCGCGACCTCGCCGCCGACCTCGCCCAGCGCGGACGGTTCGAGGTCGAGGCGGCCTTCGAGACCAGCAGCGCCGGCCACGACGCGGACCGGCTGCTCTTCCACTGCGGGCGGGAACTGCTCACCAACATCGTCAAGCACGCCCGGGCGAAGCGGGTGCAGCTCGCCTTCGCCGTGCACTACGGACAGGCCTGGCTGACGATCGCCGACGACGGCGTGGGCATGGACCCCGGGGTCCTGCAGCAGCGGGTCGCCGAGGGGCACATCGGCCTCGCCTCGCAGCGGATCCGCGTGGAGGAGGCCGGCGGGTCGATGACCCTGCGGTCCAACCACCCGACCGGCACGGTGGTCACCATCATGGTGCCGACCGGCGGGGACGGCTGAACGCCCTCGGCCGCCGCCCGTCCTCGTCGAGGGGGCGGGCGGCGGCCGAGGGCGGGCCCGCGCGGTCAGACCACGCGGACGACGGTGACCGTGCTGTCCGGCTGGATGGAGATCGCGGACTTCTTCACGACGTCCCCCGTCTTCGGCGCGTGGATCATCATCGGCACACCGTTCTCGGTGCCGATGTAGATGCCCACGTGGTGGGGCGCAGACGGGGAGCCGAAGAAGACGAGGTCGCCCGACTTCAGGGACAGCGACCCGATGTTCTTCGGGCTGGTCTGGCCGACCTTGGTGCCGTCCTCCACCTGGTCGTAGGTCGTGCGGCCGAGCTGGACCTGTGCGTTGCGGAACGCGGCCTGGACCAGGCCCGAGCAGTCGAAGGAGGAGGGGCCGACGGCCCCCCAGATGTACGGCTTGCCGAGCTGGTTCTTGGCGAAGGCCACGGCCTGCTGCGCCTTGCCGGTGCCCAGCTCGCTGCCCGAGACGTCGGACGCGGGCTGGACCTGGACCGGCTGCTGCTGGCCGCCGGCGGGCATGTCCAGCTTCTGGCCGGTGAAGATCCGGTGCGGGTTGGGGCCGATCACCGCCCGGTTGTGGGCCTCGTCGTAGACCTGCTGCCAGGTCAGGCCGTGCTGCGAGGCGATGCCGGAGAGGGTGTCACCGGCCTTGACCTGGTAGCTGACGGGCGCCGGCGACTGGGTGCCCTGTTGGCCGGAGCCGGAGCCGGAGCCTGCGTCGGAGCCGGAGCCGGAGCCGGAGCCTGCGTCGGCGCCCGCGTCGGTGCCGGCGTCCTCGTTCGCGGAGTGCGACGAGCCGGTCGGCGCCGCATGCGCCTGGGCCACGCCGAGCAGGGGGAGGAGGGTGCCCACGCCGAGCACGCCCACCCGGCGGACGGTGGTGCGCTGGCGTGGGCGTCGATGGCTGCGGATCGCTGTTGCGGTGGCGGTCATGCTTCTCTTCCTGGGGTCGTCGATGATGCGGGCCCGCGCGGCGCGCTCGCCCGCCGGGGATCCCGGTCAGGCGTCGACTGCTCTGGAACGGACGGCAGTTCACCTGGAGTCGTCCGGGGATCCCACCCGGATGCGACCAACGCTAGGGGAGCGGACCCTAACGACCGGTTACAGGAAGCCTGAAGGTCCACCAGCCCTGGAACCGCGGGCCCGCGGTGCGCTGCGCTGTGCACACGGCGCCGTCCACCAGCCCCTCGGGGGGTGGTGGACGGCGCCGTGCGGGAACGCGGTGGCGTCGGGCCTCAGACGGCCGGGGCGTCGGCGTCCACGTCCTCCAGCCGGGTGCCCTTCGTCTCCCGGAGGAACTTCACGGCGAAGACGGCGGAGACGGCCGCGAAACTCGCGTAACAGATGTAGGAGAAGGTCAGGCTCCACTGCGCCATCGACGGGAAACTGACCGTGATCACCCAGTTGGCCAGCCACTGCACGGTCGCCGCCAGCGACAGCGCCGTCGCCCGGATCCGGTTGGGGAACATCTCGCCCAGCATCACCCAGACCACCACGCCCCAGGAGAAGGCGAAGCAGAGCACGAACAGGTGCGCCGCCACCAGGGCCACCGTGCCCTGCAGGGCGGGCAGCGTCAGGTCGTGCCCGCTGCCCGAGGCTCCGCTGAACGCCCACGCCACGGCTCCCAGGGAGACGGCCATGCCGATCGAGCCGGCGACGGCCAGCGGCTTGCGCCCGATCCGGTCGACCAGGGCGATCGCCACGAGCGTGCCGACGATGTTGATGACCGAGGTGGACAGGCTGATGAGCAGCGAGTTGCCCTGGTCGATGCCCACGGACTGCCACAGCACCGAGGAGTAGTAGAAGATCACGTTGATGCCGACGAACTGCTGGAGCACCGACAGGGCGATGCCCAGCCAGACGATCGGCAGCAGGCCGAAGCGCCCGCCCATCAGGTCGCGCAGCGAGGGACGCCGTTCGGCGGCCCGGGCCAGCGAACCCCGGATCTCGGCGATCCGCTCCCCGGCCTTCGGACCCTCGATCTCCTCCAGCACCCGGGCGGCCTCCTCGGTGCGCCCGCGCCCGACCAGCCAGCGCGGCGACTCGGGGATCCGCAGGGTCACCGCCAGGTAGACCAGCGCCGGCAGCAGGGCCATGCCCAGCATCCACTGCCAGGCCTGGACGCCGAGCAGGTGCCCGGTGGTCTTCCCGCCGGCGGCCTGCGTCAGCGCGTAGTTGACCAGCTGGGAGCAGGCGATGCCGAGGACGATGGCCAGCTGCTGGAACGAGCCGAGGCGCCCGCGCACCTCGGACGGTGAGACCTCGGCGATGTAGGCGGGGGCGATCACCGAGGCGATGCCGATGGCGACACCGCCGACCACCCGCCACAGGGCCAGGTCCCAGATGGCGAACGGGAACATCGAGCCCACCGCGCTGACCATGAACAGCACCGCGGCGATGTGCATCACCCGCAGCCGGCCCAGCCGCTCCGCCAGCGTGCCGCCGGCCAGGGCGCCGGCGGCCGAGCCGAGCAGGGCGGCCGAGACGGTCAGCCCGGTCGCCGCGGCGCCGACCTCGAAGTGGTCCTGGATGGCACTGACCGCCCCGTTGATGACGGCACTGTCGTAGCCGAAGAGGAAGCCGGCCATCGCCGCCGCCGCCGAGATCAGCGCCACCCGGCGGGCACGCTGGCGGGGGGTGCGGACGTCCGCGGGGGAGGGCCCGGCCGCGTTGCCGGGGGCTGTGGACACAGACATGGTGAACCAGCTTCTGGATAGGGATGGTTGACGAACACGGCCCGGGTGGGCGGCGCCGCGGCGTCGCGGCGACGGGTGTCCTGCTGACACCGTAGGAGCGGGCCGGCGTGGGCCCGCCCCCCGATCGGTGGATCAGCCGGACGTCACGGCGTGTTCCGCCCCCTCCCACCCGGGCGCGGGCTGGCGTCCCCGCCCGGGCGCGGGCGTGCGCCGGCCGGGGCGAACCGGGGGTCCGGTCCGTGCGACGATCGGCAGGTCCGCACCGCCCGACCCGCGGCCCGCCGCAGCGCCTCGTCCTGCAGGGCCCGCCCGGGGGCGCCGCCGTGCCCCTGGCCGACGGCGCGACGCAGCACTCTGGCCAGAGCGGGGTGCGGGCCCGCGAGCGCGGCGCTCGCCGCGGTCACCGCCAGGGTCAGGAGCGACGTCACGAGAAGCCCCCGCCGGTGTGCCGGCCCGGCCGGGGCGGCGGGGGGTCCCCCACCACCCCGGCGCGACGGGGGAACGGGACGGCGGGTGTCGAGTGCACAGGTCACCTCGGGGGTCTGCGGACGGCAAAGCCCGCCGTGTCGGGGCGGGTCCCCGATGATCGCAAGCGCCGCCACCCGGGGGCAGGCCCGTTCGGGCAGGCCGAGCGGCCGGTATCCACTGCCCCTGCGCCCGCGGACGCGGCGCCGCGACGCGGCCCGATCGGCTCGTTGGCGCCCGTCGCGCCGCGGGCAGCACCCACCGTGAGCCTTTGCGACAGGAGCGCCGATGACCGAGAACCTCTTCTGCCCACCCGTCGGTTCGACGACCCACTGGACCACCGCCGAGGGGACCGCGGCGCAGCTGGCCACCGAGGACGGACACCTGGTGCGGGTGTACCGGGACCGCGCGGGCCTGCGCAGGATCGTCGTGCTGGACACCTGCGACAACGCCGCCTGGCCGGACACCGTCGTCCTGGACCCGGGCGAGGCCCGCGCGCTGGCCGACCTGCTGGTGCGGCCGTGGCCCGGTGACCGGACGGCGGGCTCCCCGGAGCGGACGGGCCCACCCCCGGGCGGTCCGATCGGCGGACCCGGTCGGACCGCTGCGGTCAGCACCATGGACAACGTCGTCAGTCAACGATCGCGCAGGATGTGAGAGCCGTGACCACCACCGTCGAGATGCCCCAGGCATCCCCGCTCGCCGTCCGCGCCGACCGGACCTGCCGCGCCGCCGTCGCCGAGCCGCCGGCGCAGCCCTGCACCTGGGACCTGCCCCACGAGAGCGGGTCCGCGGGGGCCGCGCGCCGGATGACCCGGGAGACGCTGGAGGACTGGGGGCTCGAGGGCGACTGCGTCGACCGCGCCCTGGTCGTCGTCTCCGAGCTGGTCACCAACGCGGTCGAGCACGCGCTGCCGCCGATCACGCTGCGGCTGGACCCCCCGGCGGAGCAGGAGACCATCCGCCTGGCGGTCGGGGACGGCGGCGCCGCCGTCCGCAAGGGCCCCTGGATCGCCAGCTGCAGCCCCGACGAGCACGGGCGCGGCTGCGACATCATCGACGCGCTGACCGTCACCCACGGCTCGCGGGTCGACGCCGACCGCTCCACCCACTGGGCCGACCTGCCGCTGGCGGGCTGAGCCACCGGTGACCGACCACACCCTCCCCGCCCAGCGCCGGCCCGCCGGCCGGGCCGGCACCGCCCCGCCGGCGACAGCCGGCGCGGGCTCCGTCACGACCATGCTGGCCCTCGCCGCCCGCCGCGCCGCCTCCTCCCACTGCCGCTTCAAGATGGCGGCCGTCCTCGCCTCCGGCAGCCGGGTCCTGGCGGTACGGACCAATGTGCGCCGCAACTCCCCGAAGATCGACTACCGCAACGCCACCTTCCACGCCGAGGAGGCGGCACTGCGCCGGGTGCGCCACCCGGTCGGCGCCGTCGCCTACGTCGCCCGGGTCGGGCACGACCTGACGCCGATGCTCGCCCGCCCCTGCCCGGACTGCCAGCGGCTCCTGGCGGAGGCCGGGGTGACCCGGGCGTACTACACGGTCGGACCGGGCGAGTACGGCCGCCTGGACCTGACCCCCCTCGGACCACCGGAAGGACGGATCCCTTCCTTCCGGCGCCGCCGTGCCGCCACCGGTCGACCATCGACGACGGCATGACGGAACCAGCGGTCCCCTGCCGGCCCGCCCTCACCCGGGCAGGCCGGCAGGAAGCCGCTCCGGCCGACCCGGGCGGACCACCCGTCCGTACCCCCGGGCCGCCCGTTCGGGCAGGGACGACCGTGCTGCGCCGGGCTACCGTTTCGTGCGCCCGCCCCGCAGCAGATCGTCCCGACCCGCCCGAAAGGCCCCGATGACCGCCCCCACGCCGCCGATCCCGACGCACATCGTCGACGAAGCCCCCTGCGGGATCCTGGTCGCCTCCCCGGAGGCCGGCGGCACGGTCGTCTACGGCAACCGGGAACTGCAGGCGGTCCTGGGCGCGCGGCTACCCGCCGCACCGGGCGCCCTCGCCCGCGCCGCCGGCTTCCTCCAGGACCGCAATGGCGAGCCGCTGACCTTCGTCGACTCCCCCCTGGGCCGGTCCCTGTCCCGCGGCATCCCCGCCAGCGGCGTGGTCCGCTACGGCCCGGGCGGCACCGACGCCCGTTGGCTGGAGGTCACCTGCCGCCCGCTGGAGCAGGGGCCCGGGCGCCGGACGGGACTGGTGATCGCCCACGTGCACGACGTGACCGCGCTGCGGCTGGCCGAGTCCACCCTCGAACGCGTCCGGCGGCAACTGGAGGAACGGCTCGGCGACATCACCCAGGTCCACGCCATGTCCAAACGCCTGACCGGCGCGATGACCCTCGGCGAGACGCTCGACGGCGTGCTGCGCGAAGGGGCCCGGCTGCTCGGCGCCGCCAAGGGCATCGCCCGCAGCGTGGACCCGGTGACCGGCCGCAGCCGCGACGAGGCCACCCACGGCCTGTCCGCCGACCAGGTCGCCACCCTGCGCTCGATCGGCCCGCGCACCCTGTTCAGCCACGACCTCGGCCCGGAGGACGAGGCACTGGTCGTCGAGGACGTCGCCACCGACCCGCTGTGTTCCCCGCGCCTGCGCGAACTGGGCCGCCGCCTCGGCTTCAGCAGCCTCTACCGCGTCCCGCTGACCAGCACCCGCGGGGCCCAGATCGGCACCCTCGCCTGGGCCTCCGGCCGCCCGGGCCGCCCCACCGCCCGCCAGCGCGGCCTGATGGAGACCTACTGCCGCTTCGCCGGGCAGGTCGCGGAGTCCAACCTGCTCTACGAACGCGAACGCACCATCGCCACCACCCTGCAGCGCAGCATCCTGCCCCGCAGCCTGCCGGCCGTACCCGGGGTGAGCTTCGCGGCACGCTGCGTCCCCGGCACCCGCGACATGCAGGCCGGCGGCGACTGGTACGACGTCATGCCGCTGCGCGACGGCCTGGTGGGCATCGGCGTCGGCGACGTCATGGGCAAGGGCCTGGCGGCCGCGGCCGCCATGGGGCAGCTCAGCACCGCGCTGCGCAGCTACGCGCTGCTGCACGGCGACCGTCCGGCCACCGTCCTCGCGGACCTCAACTCGCTCGCCCAGCACGCCGACGTCACCGACATCGCCACCGTGCTCTACCTGGCGCTGGACCCCGCGCGCCGACAGGTGAAGGCGGCTTCGGCCGGGCACGTGCCCCCGCTGCTCGTCGACGCGGACGGGGCCCGCTTCCTGACGGTCGACCAGGGGCCGCCACTCGGGGTGACCGGGCAGTGGGACGGATCGGAGACGGTGCTGGAGCTGGCGGCGGGATCGACCCTGGTGCTGTGCACGGACGGTCTGGTGGAGCGCCGGACGGAGGACCTGTCGGTCGGCCTGGAACGGCTGCGCCGGGCCGGCGAGGAGGGGCCGGCCGGCGCCGAGGCCCTGTGCGACCACCTCCTCACCGCGTGCCTGCCCGGCTCGGGCGCCGCGGAGGGCGACGACGTGGCGCTCGTGGTGGTCCGGGTCGACTGACGGCGCCCGCCCCGGCGCCCGCCCCCGGCCCGGTGGCAGGGGGCGGGCGCCGGGGCGGGCCGGGGCCGGTCAGGCGGTGTGCGGTGCCCGCTCGCCGCGGAACAGCGGCACGGCGGCACCGGCCCCGATCAGGGCGGCCGCCCCGAAGGCGAGCAGCGCCGTGGTGAACCCGGCCCGCATCAGGACCTGGAAGACCAGGCTGCCCACGCCGAAGCCGATGAAGAGGCAGAACGCGTTCAGGCCCAGGGCCTGGCCCCGGCTGCCGGGCAGGTCGGTGACGATCCCGCCCAGCAGCGGCTGGGTCATGTCGTAGCCGAGGGACAGTGCGGCGACCACCAGGGCGGCGGCGATCATCGGCAGGTGGGCGGCCAGCAGCAGCGCCGAGGCGGCGGCCAGCAGCACGCCGGCCGGGACGATCCGCGACCGGCCGTAGCGGTCGGCGAGGTGGCCGATGACCGGGCCCAGCAGGAAGCCGGGGACGCCGTAGCCCAGCAGGGCCAGCCCGATGCCCACCGGGCCGAGCTCGAAGCGCTGCAGGAAGTACAGCCCCAGCCAGGTGTAGATGCCCGAGTGCAGGACGGCGTTGAACAGGATGTACCCGTAGGTGCGCCGGCCCCGGCGGGTGGCCAGCAGCTTGCGGTACCCGGCGGCCACGGCGGACACCGACGGGGCGTGCGCGGGGCGGGGGGAGGAGGGCAGCACCCGCAGCACCAGGGCGGCCACCAGCAGGGCGGCCGCGGCGGCGGCCACCACCGCGAACAGGCCCTGCCAGCCGATCAGCGGCTCGGCCAGGGCACCGGCGCTGGAACCGACCGCGATGCCGCCGGCCATGCCGCCGAACAGCCAGCCGAGGGCGCGCCCGCGCCGGGCGTAGGGGAAGACGTCGCCGATCAGGGCCAGCGAGATCGGCACCACGCCGCTGGCGCCCAGGCCGGTCGCCAGGCGCAGGCCGATGAAGGCCCCGGCGCCGCCGGTGAAGGCGGTCAGGGCCGTCAGCACGGTGAACGCCGCCAGCGAGAGGAGGATGACCGGTCGGCGGCCGATCCGGTCCGACAGCGGCCCCCACACCAGCGTCATCGCGCCGCAGGGCACCAGGTAGGCCGGGACGGCCAGCCCCACCGTCCCGGTGGTGGCGTGCAGGGCGTGGGCCAGCTGGGGGAGGATCGGCGCGACCATGAAGGCCTGAGCGAAGATCAGGAAGGCGGCGCCGGTCAGGAGGGGCAACAGGCCGCGCGAGACGGTCGGCGCGGGAGTCGGGGGGCTCTCGACGGTGGACACGCAGGACACGGGGAATTCCTTACGGAGGCGGTGGCCGGCCCCCTGGGGAAGGGCCGGGTGCCGGGCCGGTCACGGTGGACGGCGGGGTCCGTCCGCGATGCGGGGCGGCAGGGTGAGGCCGGGGCTCAGTGGCCGGCTGCGGGGCACCCGGCGCCGGCGTACGGGCAGCTGCGCTGGGTCGGGTCGGCATGGTGGACGTGGCTGACGGGGAGCACCGCGGTGCGGGCGATGCCGCGCCAGGCGTGCTGCGGCTTCGCCCCGGCGCCCGCGCAGGCGGTCAGCAGGACGACCGAGGCGAGGACGGCGGTCAGCGTGCCGATGAGGGCCTCGGCGGGGGAGCAGGGCCGGCGGCGCCTGCGCGGGGCCGGGCTCTGCGGGCTCACCGGCCGCACCGCGGGCGGACGGCCACGCACACGCACGTCCCGCCGACCAGGGCGACGGCCGCGGCCGCCGGGAGGATCAGGGAGTCGGAGTCGTGGCCGACGGCGGAGGCGGAGACGGTGGCGTCCGCGGGGACGTGGCCCGGGTCCGGCGACGCGAACGCCGTGCCGAAGCCGAGTGCCAGGAGGACTCCCGCGCCGCTGATCGCGACGACACTGCCCTTGCCACGCATGATGACCTTCCCTCGCCGTCCCCCGGTTCGCGGGCCCCGCTCCTCGGCGCGGCCCGTCCTTCTTCCAGTGCACTCCCGCCGGGCGCTCCGGGGTGCCCACCGATCGGGGGGCACCCCGGAGGAACCGCACGGCGCGGCACCGCGGCGGCCTGCTGCGGCCGCTTCAGCGGGGAAGGTTCCTGGACCGGGGGAGCAGCACCCGCTCCCACAGGTCCTGCTCGGGCTCCTTGACCTGCGCGTTGCGGCGGTTCAGGAAGGCGAGCACCTTGCGAATCCTCGGCGTCATGGGATCACTCCGTCACGATCGGGGGTGAGCGGCGCAGCGCCGCCCACACCGTCCAGCCTCATCGACAACCCGCACCCACCAGGGCCCCCGACCGGCGGAGCCGGGGGAGGAACCCCCGCGGCCCGGGAGTCCACTCGGAGCCCGGGCCGCGGAAGGGGACGGCTACTTCGTGAAGGTGAAGACCCACTGGTTGGCAAGGCCAGGTGAAACGGGCGTGCTGGCGGTGCACTCGTGTCCCTTCGCCGCGTTGCAGGAGTACACGTTGCCCTCGGTCTCGGTGACCAGGGTCGTGAAGACCGTCCCGTCCCTGCTGCTGCCCCAGTCGAACTTCATGCCGAGGTAGCTGCCGTTGGCGTTGAACTTGTAGGTGAGGCTCTCGTGCCCACCGAGGATCCCGTGCAGTAGTGGCGTGTTGGAGGGCGCGTACTGGATCTGGGTACCTGCGTCGGAGCTGAAGTCCTGCAGCCACACCGGGTTATCGGTGTCGTTCGTCACCGTGATGGCGTTGTGGTAGCCGTCGTCCGCCGGGGCGGCGTTGGCCGGCACCGCAGACGCTCCGAAGGCGAGGGCGGTGGCGGCGACAGCCAGGGAACAACCGGTCTTCTTCTTCATGATTCAACCCTTGATCTGGTGTGGAGCGGTGGTCGACGCCGGTGCGTGATCGTGGGCGCCGATGTGGCGGGTGATGGAACACGACGCGTCGGCGGATCCCGACCGCCGCGGCGCACGTGCTGCGGCACGCCGGAGGAGGGCATCGCCACCGTTCACGCAGCCCGGCCGGCTTGCGGCCGGCCGGGGTGGCCGAAGCGGCGGGGCCGGGTGGCGGGCAGCCCCGCCCCGTCCAGGGGGATGTCGGCGGTGACGACCCAACGCCCCTGCCGGTAGCCGGCGTTCAGGCTCCCGTCGAGCAGTTCCAGCCGCTCACGGGCGGTGGTCAGGCCGTGCCCCAGCGGGGCGGCGGCGGCCGTGTTGGCGCCCGCGGGCGCCTCGTTGACCACGGTGAGCCGCACCCGGTCCTCCCGGTGGTCCAGGCGGACCGATACGGCCCGTCCCGGGGCGTGCTCCGCGGCCCCGGTCAGGGCCTGGCGGGCGGTGTGCAGCAGCGCCACCACCGCCTTCGGCGCCGGCGTGCCCGCCCGGCCCCGGGCGGAGAAGTCGGCGGCCACGCGGTGCGCCCGGCCGTGTGCGCCGCACAGGGCCGCCAGCTGCTCGGCGAGCGGCAGGGGATCGCTGTTCAGCGCCTCGATGGCCTGGTGGGTCCCGGCCACCGCGTCGGCGGTGAGCCGCTGGGCGGTGACGACGGCGTTCAGGGCCCGCTCCTGCTCGGGCCGGGAGGCGAGCAGGGCGCGGGCCAGCTGCAGCTGGAGGCCGAGCGCGCCGAGGGAGTGGGCGAGGCCGTCGTGGATCTCGTCGGCCGTCCGGGCCCGCTCGTCGAGCGTCGTGCCCCACCGCCGGGCCACCCGCAGCCGCTCCTGCTGGGCCAGCAGGAGCGCGGACTGCTCGGCCCGGGCCCGGCGCACGCCGAGGCCGTGGCCGACCAGCAGCAGCCAGGGCAGACCGAGCAGCAGACCGAAGCCCCGGTCCACCGCCAGCGCCCCGAGGACGGGGACCAGGGCGGCACAGCCGAGCAGGACCGCACCGACCGCCCACCCGGAGCCGGGGGAGACAAGCGTGAAAGCCCGGCGCCGGGCGGCGGCCACAAGGCCGTCCGCCCGGTTCTGCCGGTCCTGCACGCGCTCCGTTCGCCCGGTCACGTTGCTCCCGGCCGTGCCGACGGCGCTGCCCGCCGTCACCGGTCCCACCGCCCGGCACCGCGCTGCTCGAAGGCACCGGACATGAAGGTCTTGCCGTCCTTCTCCGGGGCGAACGGGATCCCGGCGGCCAGCGCCCGCGGGACGACCACCGCGGCCTGGGCCAGCCGGTTGATCCCCAGGCCGAACAGCAGGGTGGCCGAGGACGCGGCGACCTCGGCGTGGGCGCCGGTGGCGATCATCTCGGTCACCACGCGCCAGGCGATCAGCGCGCCCCACAGCCACAGGCCCCGCACCGGCAGCTGCGCCCAGAGACGGCCGCCGCGGGACTCCAGCCGCATCATCACGCCGAAGAGCACGCCGATCAGGGCGGATCCGACGGCGCCCACGGCGATGCACGCGATGTCCGCGTGGGTCATGGCGGCGCCGCCGCGGCCGTGCAGGTCGGTGAACCCGATCACGGTGAGCACCAGCGGCAGCACCACGACCCGCTTGCCGCGCAGGTGCTCGCCCTGCACCTGGCGGAAGATGATGTACCCGATGATCCCGATGACGGCCAGCACCTCGATGGAGGACATCGCCCGTTCCCTTCGTCTGCGCCCCGGCCCGATCGGGCGAGGGTTGCTGCCGGTGCCGGAACGGAGCCCAGGTGGCGGGTTCTGCTCCCGCTGCCCGTTCCGGCGGCCTTGATCCCAGTCTGTTCGGCGGCGCTCGCCGGTTCACCGGCCCGTCGGGGGAGGGCACGGCTGAACCGGCCGTCCACCGATCGGGGGAGGTGGACGGCCGGAGACGGGGCGGCCGGGTCAGCGCAGCACGGTCACCTGGTGGGTGGCGGTGTCCACGGCGATCCGGTGGGTGGCGCCGTTCGGGGCCTTCACCGTGAAGACGAACGCCGCGTCACCGGAAGCGGACTGACGCAGGGTCACGGACGTGAAGGTGGTGCCGTAGGACGGGTGCTGGCCGAGCCACTGCTGGAGGAGCTGGTCGGCGCTCTGGGGCGTCATGGCGACCGGCTTCAGCGCCTCGGCGTCGCGGTGGTGGTGGGTCGCCCGGGGGGTCTTGACCGTGATCGCCGAGGTGTGGGCGTCGACGGTCGCCACCACGACCTGCTGGTGCCCGGAGGAGTCCTCGTCGGTGAAGACGTAACGCCACTGGGTGATGTCGTTGACGTCCTTGGTGGCGTGGGAGGCCCGGCCGTGCACCGCGACCAGGGCGGCGTGCGGGTGCTGGGCGTGGACCTTGGCGGTGACCTGGTCGGTCATCGTGACGAACGCGTTCGGCTGGATGACCGCGGCGGGCGTCCTGGTGGACGAGATCGGCTGGATGAGCGCGGCGGCGGTGTGCTCCTTCGCCGGAGCGGGGTGGGGAGCGGCGGCCATGGCGGCGCCCGCCCCCGACACCAGCAGGGCGGCGGAGAACGCGGCGCTGACGGCGATCTTGTGCACTGGTCGCATGTCGGACTCCTCGGATGAGGTCGGCGATGATCGTGGACGGGCGGTCGGAGGCGACCGCGGACCCGTACGGATCCGTCGAGGCCGCGCCGCCCGGCCCGGCAGTACGCACGGGCGTCCGAGCGGTCCGGCCGGAAGCGTTCCCGCTCCCGGCCGGTC
The DNA here is from genome assembly GCF_044768035.1 of Kitasatospora sp. NPDC101176. Classification (NCBI taxonomy): domain Bacteria; kingdom Bacillati; phylum Actinomycetota; class Actinomycetes; order Kitasatosporales; family Streptomycetaceae; genus Kitasatospora; species Kitasatospora sp. NPDC101176. The sequence continues at coordinate 15,190 of NZ_JBIWPA010000003.1, read as the reverse complement.
TCCCCAGCTCCTCCTCCACCCTGCGCCACGGCCCGGCCCGGCCCGCTCCACCGACCGGGGGAGCAGGCGGACGAGCCGCCCCTCCGCCGCCGGGGCACCTGACGGGCCGTCCACTGTCCCTCGCCCCGGGGCAGGAGACGGCAGCCCCCGACTTTCGTAGGGGCAGGAGTAGCGGCTCGGCCGAGGCCCGCCACCGGCCGCACGGACGAGCATCGGCGGTGAACACCCGACACCGCACCGAAACGGACCCGGTTCTGATGACCCACCTCACCCTTCCCACCCACTCCCCGGACACCGCCGTGGCAGCGGAGGCCCGCGGTCTGACCAAGGTCTACGGGTCGGGCCAGACCCGGGTGGTCGCCCTGGACCAGGTCGACGTCGGGTTCGCCCGCGGCGCGCTGACCGCGGTCATGGGCCCCTCCGGGTGCGGCAAGTCCACCCTGCTGCACTGCATGGCCGGACTGGACACCGTCTCCCAGGGATCGGTGCGCATCGGGGACACCGAACTCAACGGCCTGCGGGACAAGCAGCTCACCCGGCTGCGCCGGGACCGGATCGGCTTCATCTTCCAGGCCTTCAACCTGCTGCCCACCCTGACCGCGCTGGAGAACATCACCCTGCCCCTGGACCTGGCCGGGCGCCGCGCCGACCAGGCCTGGCTGGACCGGGTGGTGTCCACCGTCGGCCTCACCGAACGGCTCGCGCACCGCCCCACCGAACTCTCCGGCGGCCAGCAGCAGCGGGTGGCCTGCGCCCGGGCCCTGGCCTCCCGGCCGGAGATCGTCTTCGCCGACGAGCCGACCGGCAACCTCGACTCCCGGGCGGGCGCCCAGGTCCTCGAATTCCTCCGCTCCTCCACCCGCGACCTGGGCCAGACCATCGTGATGGTCACCCACGACCCGGTGGCCGCCTCCTACGCGGACCGGGTGGTCTTCCTCGACGACGGTCGCGTGGACCGCGAACTCCACGCCCCGACCGCCGAGCAGGTGCTGGAGGTCATGGCCTCCCACGCGCACCGGGTCCACTGACCCGACGCACAGACCGGCCCCGCCGCCCCACCGACCACCGCCTCACCGAACGGTCCCGCCACCTCATGTTCCGCACCGCACTGCGCAACGTCCTCGCCCACCGCTCGCGCCTCCTGATGACCGTCCTGTCGGTCATGCTCGGAGTCGCCTTCGCCTCCGGGACCCTGGTGTTCGGCGACACCGTCTCCTCGGCCTACCGCCACGCGATGAGCACCGACCTGGCCGGCGTCGACCTCGCGCTCACCGCCGGGCCGACCGCACCACCGGGGGCATCCGGCCCCGACCAGAACCTGCTGCGCCAGGCCTCCCACCTGCCCGGCGTGGCCTCCGCCCGCGGCACGGTCTCGGGCTTCGCCGCCGTCGCCGGCCGCGACGGCCACCTGGTCGCGTCCACCGGATCCAGTCTCGGCGCCAACTACGCCCCCGGCCCCGACGGCACCGACCCCGACCACCCCCTCACCGCCGGCCGCGCACCCGCCCGGGCAGGTGAGATCGCCCTGGACCAGGGCACCGCCGACCGCGCCGGCCTCCACCCCGGCGACACCGTCCGGCTCTCCGTCAACGGCCCCGTGCGCACCGAGAAGCTCGTCGGCACCTTCACCAGCAAGGACCCCCAGGTCACCGCGGGCGGCTCGCTGACGCTCTTCGACACCGCGACCGCCCAGAACCTCTACGCCACGCCCGGCCACTACTCCCGGATCGTCCTGACCGCCGCCGAGGGCACCGGCCAGGACCAGCTGGCCGACACCGTCCACCGGATCCTGCCCACCGACGGCTCCGTCACCGCCACCACCGGCAGCGACCTCGCCGCCCAGCAGGCCGCCACCATCAACAGCAACACCAGGACCCTGACCGGCGCCCTGCTCGGCTTCAGCGCCATCGCCCTGTTCGTCTCCGTCTTCGTCATCGCCAACACCTTCACCATGCTCATCGGCCAGCGCACCCGCGAACTGGCCCTGCTGCGGGCCGTCGGCGCCACCCGCCGCCAGGTGGTCCGCGCGGTCAGGACCGAGGCCCTGCTGGTCGGCGCCGCCTCCGCGGCCGCCGGCTGCCTGCTCGGCGTCGGCATCGCCGCGGCCGTCCGCACTGTCCTCGCCGCGGCCGGAACCGACCTGCCGGCCGGACCCCTGGTCGTCACCCCCGCAACCGTCGTCGGCTCCCTGGCCATCGGCGTCCTGGTGACCCTGTTCGCCTCCTGGCTCCCGGCCCGCCGCACCGCCAAGATCCCGCCCGTCGCCGCGCTGCGCAGCGCCGACACCCCGCCCGCCCAGCGCACCCTGGTCCTGCGCGGCGCCGTCGGCGTCGTCCTCGCCGCCCTCGGCGCCTGGCTGATCCACTCCGGCATCTCCACCGGCGGCGGCGTGGGGATGAAGACCACCGTCCTGGGCGTCCCGTTCGTCCTGGGCAGCCTGATCGCCGCCGCCCCCGTCCTGGCCCGCCCGCTGGCCGCCGCCGCGGCACCGCTGCTGGAACGCGGCTTCGGCACCGTCGGCAGGCTGGCCCGGATCAACGCGGCCCGCAACCCCCGGCGCACCGGCGCCACCGCGGCCGCCCTGGCCATCGGCGTCACCCTGGTCACCGGCCTGACCGTGCTCAGCGGATCCATGAACGCCGCGATCGGCCAGCGCGCCACCGACGGCCTCAAGGCCGACTACCAGGTGAACCTCGCCATGCCGGGCAGCCTGGCCCCCTCCGTCGCCGCCACCCTGGCCGCGCAGCCCGGCGTCACCGCCGCCGGCGCCCTGCAGTCCAGCCACCTCACCGTCGACGGGACCACCGTCTCCGCCACCGGCGCCGACCCCGCCACCGTCGAGCGGGTGCTTGACCTCAAGGCCGTCAGCGGCTCCCTCACCGACCTGGCTTCACCCTCCACCGTCCTGGTCTCCCAGGACGCCGCCCAGGAGCACGGCTGGAGCGTCGGCAGCACGATCCCCGCGGCCTTCGCGGACGGAGCCCACGCCACGCTGCGCGTCGGCGCCGTCATCGAACCCAACCGCTTCGTCATGGACCTGCTGCTCCCCACCGCCACCCTGCGGGCGCACGGCGCCACCGAGGACGCCACCGTCCTGGTGACCACCGACCACGGCGGCGACAGCGCCACCACCGACCGCCTCGTCCACGCCCTCGGCGACAACCCCGCCCTGGACATCAAGGACCAGGCCCAACTGCGGGCCGAGAACAGCGGACAGCTCGGCTCCCTGGTCAACACCCTCTACGGGCTGCTCGGCATGTCCGTGCTCATCGCCGCCCTGGGCGTCGCCAACACCCTGATCCTGTCGGTGCACGAGCGCACCCGCGAGATCGGCCTGCTGCGCGCCGTGGGGCTGAGCCGGGGCGGCCTGCGCCGGATGGTGCGGCTGGAGGCCGTCGTGGTCTCGCTGCTCGGCACCGCCGTGGGGCTGGTGGCGGGCGGGGTGATCGCCTGGAGCATCTGCGCCACCGCCGGCATGGGACTGTCCCTGCCCGTGACGGGGCTGCCCCTGATCGCCGCCGCGGCGATCGCCCTCGGCCTCCTCGCCGCCGCCTGGCCCGCCCGGCGGGCCGGACGGCTGAACCTCCTCGACGCCCTCGACCGCCGGTAACCGCAGGGCCCGAGGCCTCGAACCGCCGGTCGCGGAACCGGCGGTTCGAGGCGTCGGCCGCCCGGTAGACGACGCGGCCCGCCCGACAGGGCAACGGGGAACGGGGGAGGAAGACCCCCCGGGCCGTCCACCGGTCGGCCGGTGGGCGCCTCCGAAGGCCCGTGGGACGGTGGACCGAAGCGGCCGTCCGTCCGCCGCGAGCCCGTCCGTCGTCGTCCGAACCAGGAGCCCAGCCGTGCGGTACGAAACACGTGTGAACGCCATCGCCCCCACGGGGCTCCCGTTCCCCGCCCCGGCCCACGGCAGCGCCCGGACCACCGGAGCGGGACGTCCGAAGGACACCTCCCCGCGTGCAGCAACACCTCCGCAGTAACCCCCGCAGCAACCCCCGGACCGGCGACGGCACCCGGGCCGCCCTCTACGCCCTGTGCGTCGGCTTCTTCATGATCGGGCTGGACGCCACGGTCGTGAACGTCGCGATCCCGGCGGTCCGCACCTCCCTGCACGCCGGACTCGACGCCATGGTGTGGGTCAACAGCGCCTACGCCCTCTGCTACGCCGTGCCCCTGCTCCTGACCGGGCGCCTGGGCGACCGGTTCGGGCCCAAGCGGGTCTTCCTGGCCGGCCTCGCCGGCTTCACCGCGGCCTCCCTGGCGTGCGCGCTGGCCCCCACCGCCGGTGTACTGATCGCGGCCCGGGCCGTGCAGGGCCTGGCCGCGGCGCTGATCGCGCCGCAGGCCATGGCCGTGATCGTCCACATGTTCCCCGCCGAGCGCCGGGGCCGGCCGCTGGGCGTCTGGAGCGCGGTCGGCGCCCTGTCGATGGCGGCCGGCCCGCTGGTCGGCGGACTGGCCGTCGCCACCCTCGGCTGGCGCGGGATCTTCCTGGTCAACCTGCCGATCGGCGCCGCCGGCTGGGTCGCGGCCCGGCGCCTGGTCCCCGACCACCGGCCCGCCGTCCGCCACCGCTTCGACCCCCTGGGCATCGCGCTGAGCGCAACCGGCCTGTTCGCCCTCGTCTTCGCCGTCCAGAGCGGCGCCCACTACGACTGGGGACAGGTCGCCGGGCCGGTCTCGATCACCCGGCTCCTCGTCCTCGCCGTCGTCTGCCTGGCGGCGTTCGTCCTCTGGCAGCACCGCAACCCGCGCGAACCGCTGCTGCCGCTGCGGCTGTTCCGCGACCGGGACTTCACCGCGGCGAGCACGGCCGGCGCCGCCATGGGCTGCGCCATGGGCGGCCTCTTCCTCCCCCTGATGGTCTACTTCCAGGACACCCTGGGCTGCACCGCCCTCCAGGCCGGCGCAGCCACCGTCCCGATGTTCGCGCTGTCCTCGCTGTGCGCCCGCTGGGCGGGGCGCCGGGCGGACACCGTCAGTCCGCGCCTGCTGGCCGCCGCCGGCTTCGCGACCACCGCGGCGGGCCTGGCCGCCCTGCTCCTCCTCCTGCACCCGGGGGTGAGCCTGTGGACCCTGCTGCCCCCGCTGCTGGTCTGCGGCATCGGCATCGGCGGCATCTCGGCTCCGCTGGCGGGCATCGCCACCCGCAGCCTGCGGCCCGGCCTGACCGGGGCCGCCTCCGGCGTCTTCACCACCACCCGCCAGCTCGGCGGAGCCCTCGGCAGCGCCGCCACCGGCCTCATTCTCCAGAGCCACCCGGGCGGCACCACGACCACGGCCACCCAGGCGGCCCTGGTCTTTCCCGTCGCGGCCCTGCTCGCCGGCCTGGCCTGCTGCGCCGCCGTGCGCGCCCGGCCCGTCGCGGCGAGGGCCTGAGCGCCGGGCCGGGGGGCCTGCCGCGAGGTCCGGCGCCGGGGCAGGCAATGGCGGGGCCGGACAGACGAGAACGGCACGGCACCCGGGGTGCCGTGCCGTTCGGGCGGGTGATCAGGCGGCCGCGGGGGCCTTGCGCCCGCAGGTGGACAGCAGCGGGTACCCCAGGGCGCTGAAGGCGGGGTCGGCGGCGATGTGGCGCACCCGGGCCAGGTCGGCGCCGGTGAGTCCGCGGTCCTGCAGGGGGCCGCGCAACTGGCGGGTGTGGATGTCGTGCAGGCGGCTGCCGGGGCCGCCGCCCGTCCAGCTGTCCGTGCGGTGGGCGCTGTGGACGTCCTGCAGCGAGGCCTCGGCCATGGCGGCGTGCAGGTCGCGGGCGGCCCACTGCAGGTCGGCCCCGGCGTCGACGAGGATCCGTACGACGGCTCCGGTGAAGCGCCGGAACAGCTGGGTGTCGCCCGGGTCGGACCAGGTCAGTGCGGGGAGGCCGTCGGTGGTCACCAGACTCTCCTCGATGACCAGCCAGCCGCCCGGGGCCAGTGCGTCGACCAACTCGCCTATGAGTCGGAGGCGGTCGGGCAGGTGCATGAGGACCCAACGGGCGTGGATCAGGTCGAACGGGCCGCCCTCGGGCACCGGGTCCCGGCACACGTCGTGCCGCAGGACCTCGGCCCCGGGGGCGTGGATCCGGGACGGTTCGAGGTCGGTGGCCACCACCCGCCCCGTGGGGCCGGCGAGTTCGACCAGGTGGCGGGCGATCGATCCGCCGCCGGCGCCGACCTCCCAGCACCGGGCGCCGGCCGGCAGGTCCAGGCGGCCGAGGCACTCCACCGTCCCCGGGTCCAGCATGGTTTCCAGCGCGTCGAGTTGGGCGTCCACCTCGACCGCCCCGGAGAAGGCGTACCGCGTTCCGGATGCCGTGCTCATCAGTCAACCTCGTTCTCGAAGCACCCGGACCGGGGTGCAGGCGGATGTCCCCCGGGTCCCAGCGTGGTGCTGGACGCAGCCGCGCCCGGCCCACCGATCGGTGGAGCCGGGGGTGTGCGGTGGCGGCGGCCGGTCCGGGTCAGGAGGAGGCGGAGGTGAGGCGCCGCAGCAGGTAGCGGGTCCAGGCCGCGGCGCGGGCCATGTAGTAGTGGCTCTGGTAACCGAGGGACCCCGTCACCTCCAGGTACCTGTTCCACGCCTGGTCCGCGGTGCGGCCGGCGCGGCGCCCGAAGGGGGCGGCACGGTGGCGCGGGGCGGTGGAACGGTGCAGTGCGCGGCGTGCCTCGGCGATCATCCGGTGGCTGATCTGCCGGACGGCCTGCTGGGACTCGGGGAGGCTGGTGTCCGGGCGCTGCCGCAGGACGGCGCCGAGGACGAGCCGTTCAGATCCCCGGCCGCCGGCCATGGCGGCCCACAGGAGGTTGCCTCCGGCCGGCGTGGTCGTCCCGGTCTTCAGTCCGACGACCCCGGGTTTGCCCAGGAGCCGGTTGGTGTTGCAGAGGTAGCCACGCAGTCCGGGCATCAGGACGCCCCGGCGCGCGACGATGGACCGGAACGCCGGGATGTCCATCGCGGCGCGGGCGAGCTTGAGCTGGTCGTCGGAGGTGCTGCGGGTGGAGGGCCGGATGCCGCAGACGTCCGTGTAGGTGGTGTCGCTCATGCCGAGGGCCGCCGCGGTGGCGTTCATCTCCCGGACGAAGGCCGATTCGTCGCCGGCGTGCCAGCGGGCCAGCATCCGGCCCACGTTGCTGCCCGAGGGGACGAGCAGGAGTTCGAGGGCCTTGCGCTGCGTCAGCGTCCGGCCGCACCGCAGCGGCACGGTCGATTCCTCAGTGGACTCGGACTCGGCCTCGGCGATCCGGTCGACGGAAAGGCGCGGCCCCTTCTCACCCGGTTCGAGGGGGTGTGCCCGGAGGATCACGTAGGCCGTCATGACCTTGGTGATGCTGGCGATCGGGACGGGCTGCTGGCGGCCGTAGGTGCCGATGTGGCCGAGTCCGTCGACGTGGACGCTCGCCTGGCCCTCCCGGGGCCAGGGCAGCGAGGAGCCCAGGTGGTCGATCCGGTCGGCGAGGGCCGGCCCCGCGCCGGGGTGCGTGCTCTCACGGTGCCATGAAGTCACCACTGTCCGCCTTCGCGTGGTTCGGGTAAACGGGACACTTCATCGAACGGGGCCGGTGGGGCGGTGGTACGGTCGATCGGTGGACCGGGGTGGTGGGCCGTCGTCCCCCGTGCGGGCCGTCAGTCGCCCGTCGCCGGGATCCGGTCGAGGGACAGGGGGCGCACGTCCGCGGGCAGGTAGCGGCGGGGGACCCGGGCGCCGATGCCGGCGAGGATCTCCTGCGGGGTGGTTCCCGCCCAGTCGGCCCATTCCCCGACGGTCGGCTCGCCGCCGGTGCCCGGGCCGAACACGACCGCCTGCTCGCCCAGGGACGCCCGTCGGCGCCCGGTGTCGATGACGCACTGGTCCATGGCGATCCGGCCCGCCACCGGCCTGCGGGCGCCGCCCAGCCAGACCTGTGCCCGGCCGGACGCCGCGCGGGGCAGGCCGTCCGCCCAGCCGAGCGGCATCAGCGCGAGCGCGCCGGGCTGCCCGGTGGTGTAGTCGTGCCCGTAGGAGACGCCTTCGCCCGCCCCCACGTCGCGGTGCATGATGACGCGGGCGCGCAGGGTCATCGCCGGGCGCAGCCCGAAGGTCCGGCCCGGGACGGGTTCGACCCCGTACAGGCCCAGGCCCGCGCGCACCAGGCTGTAGTGGGTGTGCGGGGCCGTCAGGGCGGCCCCGGAGTTCGCCAGGTGCAGCAGGTCGGGGCGCAGACCGGCGTCGCGGGCCCGCCCCACGGCCTTCTCGAAGGCGTTGACCTGCGTGGCGGTGAACGGGTGCCCGGGATCGTCGAGGTGCACCAGGTGGGACCAGACGCCCCGCACGCGCACCGTGCCGCGCCGCTCCATCTGGGCCGCGGCCGTCACCAGGCGCGGCCACTCGGCCGGGCAGGCCCCGTTGCGGTGCAGGCCGGTGTCGACCTTCAGGTGGACCACGGCCGTGGTCCCGGCCGCCGAGGCCTGCGCGGCGACCCCCTGCAGGTGCGCGAGCGAGGCGACCGACAGGTCGATCTCCTGGGCCAGCGCCTGGGACAGGTCGTCCTGCGGCAGGTACATCCAGGCCAGCACGGGGGCGGCGACGCCCGCGCCGCGCAGCCGCAGCGCCTCGTCGACGGTGGTGACCCCGAGCCGGGTGGCGCCGTTGGCGAGGACGGTGCGGGCGACCTGCACGGCTCCGTGGCCGAACCCGTCGGCCTTGACCACCGCCATCACCGTGCCGCGCGCGTGTGCGGCCACCACCCTCGTGTTGTGGGCGATCGCGGCCAGGTCCACCACGGCCTCGGACAGTCCCCCTCTCACCGTGCCGGAGCGGCCGGGCGGCTGTCCGCCCCGGCGGTCCGGTCCGTTCGGGCCGCCGTGGGGACCACGGGCGGAGGCCGATCGCATGACGGGCGGTCCACTCGGCACCAGGACACTCCTATGACACTCGTCGGACAGGGCGCTTTCCATCCCATCCGCTCCCACCCGGCACGCCGAGGGGTCGATCGGGGGAACGGGGAGGGGAATCGGCACCGGTGACGGGGCCGCCCGGCCGGCCTGCGCGCGGGGCCGGACCCGTTCACAGATAGGCGCCCGCCGGTTCGGAGCACGGCTGCGGGTCCAGCAGGCCGCTGGGCGCCGCGACGTGGGCGTAGAGCCGGGCGAGGGTGGCGGGCGCGGTCAGGTCGGCGGCCGCGCCCCCGCTCCAGCGCCGCACCTCCGCCTGGTCCAGCGGGCCGATCTCGATTTCCGCGAGGCACCGGCCGGGCCGGATGACGGCCGGGTGGAGCCGGTGCAGGTCCTCGTTGGTCGTGATGACCATCAGCGTGCGGCTGCCCTGTCCGAGGATCCCGTCGCTGAGGTTGAGGAGCCGGGCCAGTCCCTGGCCCGAGGAGCGCTTGGCCCCGCTGCTCAGCAGTTCGTCGCAGTCCTCCAGGATCAGCGCCCGCCACCGGGTGTCCTCGCCCTCGCGCGGCGCGGTGGCCTTCAGGAGGTAGCCGGAGGAGGCGAGGAGCTTCTCCGGGTCCAGGACGTAGTCGAAGTCGCACCAGTTCCGCCAGCCGTGCGCCAGGGAGCGCAGTGCCGTGGTCTTCCCGGTGCCGGGCGGGCCGTGCATCAGCACGACGGTCCCGGTGAGGGTGTCGGGGGTCGTGGCCACCAGCCGGCCGATCCGGGTGGCGGCGGAGCCGCTGTAGTTACCGCGGATCCCCTCCCACTCGGGCACCCGGGTGTCCCGTACGGACCGCAGCGGGTAGCCGCGGTCGGACAGGTGCCAGAAGCCCATGGGCACGGTGTCCGCCGGGGCCGTGAGGTGCTGACCGTAGGCGTCCAGGAGGTCCGTCATGACGCTCTCCGCCAACCGGGCCTGTTCGGCCGTGACGTGGACCTCCAGCTGCGCGCCCAGGGACTTCAGGTTGCGGGTGAGGGTCGCGGTCCAGCCACGGCCGGTGAGCAGGCGCACGTCGTGGCTGTCGGAGGTGTGCCGGCGCACCACCCGGGGGTCCTTGGGACCGTGCGTGTCCGCGACCTCACGTGCGCGTGGCAGCTCCGCGCTGCGTGAGTAGGGCTGGGTGCCCTCCAGGAAAGGGGTCCGGGCGAGCGCCTGGATCAGGCTCAGGGCACTGTCGGACGCACTGACGACCTGCCTGGGTACCGCCGGTTCGGTGAAACGACCGGACGGCCAGAAGTCGGTCACGGGAAGCGTGGCGGCCATGCCTCGTCACTCCTGCTCTCCGACGGCGCTCACGCGACGACCGGGCCGGTGGGGTTCCCCTGCTTGCGCAGGATGAGGCCGACCGCGTCGTCGAGCGTCCCCTGTGCCAGGTCGCGGGTGTCCTTGTCCCCGACGCGCACTCCGAACAGCTCCTCGACGGCGACGACGAACTCGACCATCGACAGGGAGTCGATGTCGAGGGACTCGAACGTCTGCGGTCCGGGCGCCCCGTCCACCACGACTCCGAGGTCCTCCCGGAGGATGCCGACGAGGCCGCGCAGGACCTCGGCGGCCCGGGCGTCCTTCGGCGTCGTGACGGTGGCGGACCGAGGCCCGAGGTCCTGGGTCATGGGATGGGCTCCTTCGGGTGGCGGGCCGAGCGGCCCGGGGACGGCAGGGGGGGCTCGTCCATCCTTGGCGAGCGGGCCCCGGTCCCGAAGGGGCGGCCGGGCAGCCGATCGGGACGGCCCGGCTTCCCGGCCGCGGCCCGGTGCCCGCCGTCGTGGCGCGGCAACGCGCAGGGCGCCGGACGGAGTGTGTCCGTCCGGCGCCCTGCACAGGGTGCGGTGGTCAGGAGCTGGTCATCTGGGTCAGGTCGTAGAGGGTCGTCGTGCCCACGGTGACCTTCTTGAAGTGCGCCTCCACCCACTTGGTGATCTCGCTGCTGCTGCCGGTGCTGGTGCTGCCGCCGCCCCCGCCGGGGCCGGGGCCCTGGCCGCCCCCGGCGATGTAGTAGTGGATCTTGCCCTGGGACACGTACTCCTGGAACTGCGTCAGCGTCGGGGACGGGTCGATGCCGTTGAACCCGCCGATCGACATCACCGGCTTGCCGGTGGAGAGCTGGTAGGTGTCCGTGGTGTGCGAGCTGACTCCCGCGGCGACCCAGGTGTAGTGGTCGGCGTCCTGCTTCAGCAGGGTCTGGACCTCGCTGCTCACGCTCTGTCCGCCGCCGGATCCGCCCGCGCCGCCCATTCCGCCGGGGCCCGCTCCGCCGGGCCCGCCCTTCCCGCCCCCGCTGGGGGCCGGCAGGCCGCCGGGGCCGACCTCGGTGCCGCCGGAGGGGGCCTGCTGCTGCCCGCTGTCACCGGAGGCGTCCTTGCTCCGGTCCTCCCCGCCGCCCATCGGCCCGCCGCCGGGCGGACCGCCCTTCCCGCCCCCGCCGGGGCCGGCGAACGAGCTCGTCGAGGTCGGGCCCGCGGTCGGCTGCCCGCCGCCGTGGGCGCTGGTCACCGTGCTCACCGTGTAGGCGAACGGACCGGCCAGCGCCACCACCAGGCCGAGCACGGCCAGGGCCATGCTCGTGCGCCGACCCAGCAGGGAGCTGAGCGCCAGGCCGATCATCGTCGCCGCACCGCCCGCGAGGACCAGCCACTTCAGCACCCCGTAGTCGGAGGTGCGGTCCAGCAGTGCCCAGGCCCAGACCGCCGTCGCGCCCGCCGTCACGGCCAGGGCCAACTCGGAGCGCTTGCGGGCGCGGTCCTGCCACAGGGCCGTCGTGCCGATGCCGACCAGGGCCGCGATGTAGGGAGCCAGCGCCACGGTGTAGTACTCGTGGAAGATGCCCGACATGAAGCTGAAGACCACGGCGGTCGTCAGCAGCGCCCCGCCCCAGGCGAGGAAGGCGGCCCGTGCGGTGTCGGTGCGCGGCGCCCTGAGGGTGAGGAGCAGGCCCGCGACGAACAGGATCAGTGCGGCCGGCAGCAGCCAGGAGATCTGGCCGCCGAGGCTCTCGTTGAACAGCCGCAGGAGACCCGTCCCGCTCGTGCTGCCGCCGCTGTCCACCCGGTTCAGCCCGTTGTAGCCGAAGGTCAGCTCCAGGAACGAGTTGTTCGTCGACCCGCCGATGTACGGACGCGAGGACGCCGGCCACAGCTCGACGATCGCGACCCACCAGCCGCCCGCGACGGCCATCGCCAGGCCGCCCAGCAGCAGCTGCCACACCCGCCGCATCGTCTTCACCGGCGCGCACACCAGGTACACCAGGGCCAGCGGCGGCAGGATCAGGAAGGCCTGCAACTGCTTGGTCAGGAAGGCGAACCCGGTCGCGACCCCCGCCCACAGCAGCCACTTGGTGCGCCCGTCCTCGACGGCCCGCAGGACGAAGGACACGCTGAGCGTGAGCAGCAGCGCGAGGAGCGCGTCGGGGTTGTTGAAGCGGAACATCAGCGCCGCGACCGGGGTCAGCGCGAGCGCAGCGCCGGAGATCAGACCGGCCACGGGGCCGAAGCGCCGGCGCACCGAGGCGTAGAGGACGGCCACGGTGGCCAGGCCCATCAGGACCTCGGGCACCAGGATCGCCCACGAGTTCAGCCCGAACAGCCGCACCGACAGGTCCATCGGCCACAGCGACGCCGGCGGCTTGTCGACCGTGATCGAGTTGGCGCCGTCCAGCGAGCCGAAGAAGAACGCCTTCCAGCTGACGCTGCCGGCCTGGGCCGCCGCCGAGTAGAAGGTGTTGGCGTACCCGGAGGCGCTGAGGTTCCACAGGTAGAGCAGGCCGGTCGCCAGCAGCAGCCCGAACAGGGCGGGCCGCGCCCAGCGGGGGTCCTCGGGGTGGCCGCGCCACAGCCGGGCCAGGCGGGTGCCGGGGGCGGCGTGCCGCCGGCCGGGGCCGGCGGCCTCCTCCGGGACGGAGCGGGGAGGGGCGAAGACGGCGACGGAGTCGTCGTGGGGTGCGGTGGTCATCGGGGGTTCCTCGGGTCGTGCTCGGCCGGGCGCAGGCGCAGGGTGGCCCCCCGGGTGTGGTCCGTCTCGTCGCCGGGCACGTGGCCGGCGTCGTGCGGGAGGTGGTCGTGTCCGGTGCGGGTGTCGAACGCGGGCGGTACCGGCCGCAGGAGGACGTCCCACTCGGGGTCGGGGTCGGCGGACGGCACGGGCACCGGGACGGCCCGGTGGGAGCCGGTGCCGCGCTGGGAGAAGACCCAGGCGCGCATCAGCAGGAACCGCACCACCGTCGCCACGAGGTTGGCCACCACCAGCACGGTGATCTCGGCCGCGTGGGAGTCGCCCCCGCTCGCGTGGAGCACCGCCAGCGAACCGCTGGTCAGCACCAGGCCGATCGCGAACACCACGAGCCCCTGGGCCTGGTGGCGCAGGGCGCGGTCGCGGCCGCGGACCCCGAAGGTCAGCCGGCGGTTGGCCGCGGTGTTGGCCACGGCCGACACCAGCAGCGCGAGCGCGTTCGCCACCTGGGCGCCGGTGCCGAGCCGGAAGAGCGCGTAGAGCAGCAGGTAGAACACGGTGGACAGGACGCCGACCGCGGCGAAGCCGACCAGCTGGCCGGTCAGACCGCGGGGTACTCCCGTCAGCTGGCGGTCGCGCGGGTCGTCGCCGAACGGGCGCCGCAGCCGGTTCAGCGGCAGGGAGCCGGAGGCCAGCGCCTTGCCGACCCGCCACACCCCCTTCAGGTCCTCCGTCGCGGTGCGCACGATGTGGACCGTGGAGTTCGGGTCGTCGGTCCAGTCGACCGGCACCTCGTGGATGCGCAGCCCGGCCCGCTCCGCGAGCACCAGCATCTCGGTGTCGAAGAACCAGTTGGTGTCCTGCACCAGCGGCAGCAGCACCTGCGCCACCTCGCGCCGGATCGCCTTGAACCCGCACTGGGCGTCGGAGAAGCGAGCCGAGAGCGAACGCCGCAGGATCTGGTTGTAACTGCGGGAGATGAACTCCCGCTTGGGGCCGCGCACCACGCGGGAGCTGCTCGCCAGCCGGGTGCCGATGGCCAGGTCCGAGTGGCCGGAGATCAGCGGCGCGACCAGCGGCAGCAGCGCGTTCAGGTCCGTCGACAGGTCGACGTCCATGTAGGCCAGCACCGGTGCGTCCGAGGCGGACCAGACGGTCCGCAGGGCCCGCCCGCGCCCCTTCTGCTCCAGACGGAACGAGGTGACCTCGGGGATCTCCCGCGCCAGCTGCGCGGCGATCTGCGGGGTGCGGTCGGTGGAGGCGTTGTCCGCGACGGTGATGCGGAAACGGTAGGGGAAGGTGTCCAGCAGGTGCCCGTGCAGGCGCCGGACGCATCCCTCGATGTCCTTCTCCTCGTTGTAGACCGGGATCACCACGTCGAGAACGGGCGGCCCGGCCACCGCGGCGAGGAGGTGCTCCCGCGCCGGGAGGGTTCCTGTCCAAGATTCCGTGTTCATGCCCCGACACTCTCCGACCGTCCTGTCCCGGGCGTGTGCCGAACCTGTGCCCCGGCTATGAGTGCGTCCGGGCACCCCGAAGGCCCGCCACCAGGGCGGAGATCAGGGCCGGGACCGCTGCCCCGTGACGCCGCCCCGTAAGAAGGGGGCCCCGGCCCGGGCCATCGTGGCCCTTATCCGACGCACAGCCACGGCACAGCCCTCCCACACCACCGTGCGGTGGACTCTGGCTCATCCCGACCAGTCGACCGCGTACGACGCGGCCAGCAGAGGAGCCCCACCCGTGATCCGTTCCCTCCGTGCCAAGCCGGCGCGCTTCGCCGCCACCGCCCTGCTCACCCTCTCGCCGCTGCTGCTCACCGCCTGCGGCTCCTCGGGCAGCGGTTCGACGGGCTCCGGCAGCAGCGGTCAGCAGTCCCAACAGACCCAGCAGCCCCAGGACCAGCAGACCCAGGGCTCGGACCAGACCCAGGGCTCGGGCTCCGACCAGACCCAGGGCTCGGGCTCGGACCAGACCCCGTCCGGCACCAGCACCCCCCAGTGCCAGGCCCCCTCCGGCGCCCCCACCACGCAGCCCTCGGGCGCCCCCGGCGGCGGTGCCAAGCCCGGCGACCCGGCCAAGCCCTCCGGCGCCCCCTCCGCCCTGCCCTCCGGCGCCCCCGGCGCCCCGGGCGCCCCCAACCAGTCGGGCGGCTGCATGCCGCAGGGCCCCCAGTCGCAGTCGGGTGGCAGCACCTCCTGACCCACCCGGGGGAGCGGCGGGGGGGGGGGGGGCCCCCCCCCCCCCCCCCCCCCAACACAACCACAACAAAAAAAACAACCAAAGGGTGAATGGCGCCCACCAACACCGCTTGGTGGAGTATGGCCCCCACACCCCCCCCACCCCCCA